>JASHTQ010000544.1 GCA_030040475.1 Streptosporangiaceae bacterium | reverse complement strand
CCGGGCGAGGCCGTGGCGCCGGGCGAGGCCGTGGCGCCGGGCGAGGCCGTGCCCGGGGGCAGCACGAGGGCGCCCCTGAGCCTGGCGAGATGCTCCCTGTGCTGACCAAGCAGCGACTCAAGCAGCTCAGGATGCGCCTGCGAGGTAGCGGTGGCCGTGACGTACAGCGAGATCAGCGCCTCCTCCGCGGAGATGGCCGCCTGCAGCACGATCACGTCGTGCCCGGGGCTCGGCCGGCCTGCCAGCGGATCGGGGCCGGCGAACGCGTCAGAGGACCGGCAGCCGGACGCGGCCAGCAGCAGCGGCAGGGTGGTCGCCGAGGCCACCAGCATCCGGCGCCTCGGCAGGGCGGCGGGCACATCGGCAAGCTACCACGGGCGGCCGGCCGGTCCTATCCGCGTCACGCCGCGCTGGCGGATACATTAGATCCTAATCTCGCAGGTCGTGGACGAGGTAGCCGAGGAGGTCGTGCGATGCCAGGTAGTTCGCGTCACGCACCGCGACCTCGTCAGGCTGAGCCCGGCGGGTCGCCGGACGAGGGAAGGATCGCGGACGTGATCCGGCCGGTGGTGGCGGCGGCCGGGATGGATCTTGAATCGGTGCGGGTGACCGCCGCGGGCAGGCGAAGGCTGCTGCGCGTGGTCGTGGACAGCGACCAGGGCGTGAGCCTGGATGATGCCGCGGCGGTCAGCCGCGAGCTGTCCGCCGCACTCGACACGGCGGCCGTGATGGACGACTTCCCGTACACGCTGGAGGTCTCCTCGCCGGGGGTGGACCGGCCGCTGACCGAACCGAGGCACTGGCGGCGAGCGGCGGGGCGCCTGGTACAGGTGGCCGTCGCCGATGCGGGTGCCGTATCCGGCCGGGTGGTATCGGCCGACGCGGAAGGGGTGACCCTGGACGTCGAGGGCGCCCGCCGCCGGTTCTCCTACGCCGCGTTGGGCGCGGGAGCCATCCAGGTGGAGTTCGGGCGCTCGCCAACAGAGCTTGGAGTGACCCGCGATGGACATTGACCTGAGCGTGCTGCGGAGCCTGGAGAGCGAGAAAGACATCTCGCTCGACCTGGCGATCAAGGCGATCGAGGACGCGCTGCTCGTCGCGTACCACAAGTCCGAGGGCGCGTCGGCGTCCGCGCGGGTCGAGGTGGACCGCAAGAGCGGGCACGTCACCGTCTGGGCAATCCAGACCAGCCCGGACGGCGCGGTGGTCCAGGAGTTCGACGACACCCCGGCCGGGTTCGGCCGGATCGCGGCGACCACTGCCCGCCAGGTGATCCTGCAGCGGCTGCGCGACGTCGAGGACGAGCTCACCTTCGGCGAGTACGCGGGCCGCGAGGGGGACATCGTGGCCGGGGTCATCCAGCAGGGCAAGGACCCCAGGACGGTGCTCGTCGACCTGGGCAAGCTGGAAGCGGTGCTGCCGCCCGCCGAGCAGGTGCCCGGTGAGCGGTACGTCCACGGCGAGCGGCTGCGGTGCTATGTGCTGCATGTGCGCAAGGGGCACCGGGGTCCCTCGGTCACCCTGTCGCGCACGCACCCGAGCCTGGTCAAGAAGCTGTTCGCGCTGGAGGTGCCGGAGATCGCCGAGGGTGCGGTGGAGATCGTCGCGATCGCCAGGGAAGCCGGCCACCGGACCAAGATCGCGGTGCGGTCACACCAGCAGGGCGTCAACGCCAAGGGCGCCTGCATCGGCCCGATGGGCAGCCGGGTGCGCAACGTCATGAACGAGCTGCACGGCGAGAAGATCGACATCGTGGACTACTCCGACGACCCGGCCGGCTTCGTGGCCAACGCCCTCTCGCCGGCCAGGGTGAGCCGGGTGCACGTGGTCGATGCCCAGGCCAGGGAGGCCCAGGTCATCGTGCCGGACTACCAGCTGTCGCTGGCCATCGGCAAGGAGGGGCAGAACGCCCGGCTGGCCGCGCGGCTCACCGGGTGGCGGATCGACATCAGGCCCGACTCGGACGCCTCGGCGGATGCCCCGGCGGGCTCTCCGGGACCAGCCCACCCGGCAGCCACGGAAGCAACGAAACCCGCAGAGGCCGCCGAGGCAACGAAACCCGCAGACGCCGCAGAGGCAACGAAACCCGCGGGAGCCACAGAGGCCGCAGAGGCAACGGGAGCCACAGAAGCCCTGAAGAGCCCTGCGGACCTTGACGCCGCGGACATCCCGGAAAACCCGGAGGACCCTGCGACCTCAGCAGAATCTTCAAGCCCGTCAGCCCCCCAGGCCGCACTGGGCTCGCCGGACCCGTCCGGGCGGTTCTCGCCTGGTGTTCCGGACGTTCAGACACGGTAGACTTACCGCTGGAATGACTGCGCGAGCCGAGCGGCGTGCGCCGGGTATGCCGGTAATGCGTACCTGTGTAGGCTGCAAGGAGCGTGCGGTTAAGTCCAGCCTGCTTCGCCTCGTGGCGGTGGGGGACGTTATCCAGCCCGACCCGCAGGCCCGGCTCCCTGGCCGGGGTGCGTATCTGCACTCCGACCCGGCGTGTCTGGAGCTTGCTCGGCGGCGCAAGGCGTTCCCCCGGGCACTGCGGACGACGGGATCGCTCAGCCTGGCCGTGCTGGCTGAGTATCTCTGCGGCGCGCAGTCTCCGGCATAGCATTGCCGCCGGCGGAACAGACTGGCTGTACTGCAGGTTTGACGCATACAGGGAAATACCTGTCGGAAAGCGGGTCGAGAAGCTGATGAGCGCTCGATGAGCACGCGGCGATGATCACCATAGGCTGAGGCCGACCCGGAGCACGCTCTGCCCGGGCCGGGGTCCGGTAAGGGGCCCAGGGGACTGGGCCGAGAAGGAGCGTAGTGGCGAAGGTCCGGGTTTACGAACTCGCGAAGGAGTTCGGAGTCGAGAGCAAGGCCGTGATGGACCAGCTCAAGGAGATGGGCGAGTTCGTACGATCGGCTTCCTCGACGATCGAGGCGCCCGTGGTGCGGCGGCTCAAGGAGGCGTTCTCCGCCAAGCCGGCGGATCAGGGCGCGCAAGCTGGCCAGCAAGCTGGCCATCCAGTTCCGGCCGCGGCCGGGCAGCCGCGCGGCGGAGCACGTCCGGCTGGAAGTTCAGCGGCGGCACCAGACGGACGGGCAGCCGCGGCTCGCGACGGCGGCGCTGCGGCGCCCCCGGTTGCCGCGCAGGTTCCCACGATCGTGCCCAACGGGGCGAACGGCGCCGCCGACGTGGTGGCGGACCGGGGCGCTGCCCCGCAGGGAGGGGCACAGACCGAGCGCGGCCTGCCGCCGGTCCCGTCGTCCCCCGCATCGCGCCCAGGGCCCGATGTCCAGGCCGAGCCCAGGAGCGGACCGGCATCCAC
>JASHTQ010000543.1 GCA_030040475.1 Streptosporangiaceae bacterium | reverse complement strand
CCAACTCTGCGTGAGGTAAGTTCACCCGTGAGAGTCCTGTTAATGTCACTATAAGTCACAGCCCGTACTCGTAAACCCGAGGACTTACCTATACGTCTCGTATGTGGGACAATCTCAGGGCGGACTGAGTGGGAGCGTGGGTCGGTGCTCGAACGTGTTCGGCGCTACCCGCGGGGGGTGGGTGCGCATGTTTGGTTCTGCCGTTACTCGTGAGCGTTATGAGCGCCAAGCGGTTCGGCGTGTGTCCGGCTGGGCACGGGATTACCTGCTTCGGGCGGCCGTCGCCGACCTTGGTTGTGCGACGCTCGGCGTATTCGTGGCCGCCCAGGTCCGCTTCGGCAGCGATGTCACTGGGCCTTATCTGGCCCTGAGCCTCCTGCTGCCGGTGTTCTGGCTGGGTTCTCTCTGGCTGGCCGGAGGGTACGACGTCCGGTTCATCGGAATCGGATCTGACGAGTTCCGCAAGGTGCTGAGCGCGGGCGTGGGCCTGGCCGCGGCGATCGCCGTCTTCTCGTACGCGGTCAACGTCGAGTTTTCCCGGGCCTATGTGCTTCTCGCGCTGCCCGCCACCACGGTGTTCGATCTGTTCGCACGGTTCGCGATCCGCAAGCACCTGCACCACCGCCGCAACTCCGGTCGCTGCATGCTCAGCGTGGTCGCCGTGGGTCACGAGGCGGCGGTCGCCGGGTTGGTCAATGAACTCCATCGGGACCGCTACCACGGGCTGATGGTGGTTGGCGCCTGCGTGGCGGAGCCGTCGGAACGCGGTGAGATCGCGGGGGTTCCGGTGTGCGGCGGCCTCGACGACATCACGGATGCCGTGCGCAAGTGCAGCGCGGACACGGTCGCCGTGCTCGCCTGTCCGGAAATGGACGGAATCAAGCTGCGGTCGCTGGCCTGGGACCTCGAGAAGACCGGTACCGACCTGTGCGTCTCGCCTGCACTGCTCGACGTGGCAGGTCCGCGAACCACGGTTCGATCGACGGCCGGGCTTACCCTCCTGCATGTCGACCACCCGCAGCTGACCGGCATCCGGCTGGTGCTTAAGGACCTGTTCGACCGGTGCGCGGCAGCGGCGGCCCTGATCCTTCTCGCTCCGCTGCTCATTGGCCTCGGCTTGGCGATATGGTTCCACGACCGCGGTCCCGCCCTGTTTACCCAGGTGAGGGTGGGCAAGGATGGCCGCTCGTTCAGGATTTACAAATTCCGCACCATGACCGTTGACGCCGAGCAGCGCAGGGCACAGCTGCTCGCGAGCAATGACTCTGATGGCGTACTTTTCAAGCTCCGCAACGATCCTCGCGTCACTGCCGTTGGAGCGCATCTGCGGCGCTGGTCGATTGACGAGCTGCCACAGCTCGTCAACGTCTTTCTAGGGGATATGTCGCTGGTGGGGCCTCGCCCGGCTGTTCCCGACGAGGTGGAAAAATACGCCGATCATGTGCGCCGCAGACTTGTGGTCAAGCCAGGCCTGACCGGCCTGTGGCAGGTGAACGGCCGATCTGACCTGTCCTGGGATGAATCGGTTCGACTCGACTTGCGATACGTGGAGAACTGGTCGTTCGCACTTGACCTGCAGATCCTTTGGAAAACGATCTCGGCGCTGCTGCGGAGGTCGGGTGCGTACTAACTGTGTCCTCGCGCAAAGGAATCGCTAATAGCACTACTCGCAAGAATTTGAAAAAAACATATGTGGCCTGGTTTTCAAATCTAATGACATGCCGTTCAACCACTCCCATTGCGAACTCGTTAGCGGAGTGACCGATTCGCGTGTCTTACTATTAGGAGGGGGCTAATGGCGACTGCGGCGGCCCAAGATCTACAATCCACCGATGTTGCGCAACTGGTGCGACGTGCTTCTAAAGGCGACCGGCAGGCCTGGGAAAGACTGGTGGATCAGTACGCTAGGCTGATCTGGTCAATTACCGGGGAATTCCGCCTGGCCGAGAGCGATGCCGCTGACGTCGCTCAGACAACATGGCTGCGGTTGCTTGAGCACATCGACCGCATCGAGTACCCGGACCGGGTGGGCTCCTGGCTCGCGGCGACCGCCAGGAATGAATGCCTTCGCAGCGTGGCGGCGCGTAAGAGGGTCGTGCTCGGTCACGACGACACCGACCTGCACAGTGCCGTCGCCCATGAGCCCGAGATCGACGCGCGCCTTCTCGCTGACGAACGCGCACAGGTCGTGCACGACGCCCTGTCCTCACTGCCCCGGCGATGGCAGCGGCTGCTTGAGCTGCTCATGGCCGATCCGCCCGCCTCTTACGCGGAGATATCCGATCAGCTCGGCCTGCCCATAGGCAGCATCGGACCCACCCGCGGACGCTGCCTGGCGCGGTTGCGCGTCCTGCTGCAGGCTTCCCCGCGCCTCAATGAGGCTTAGATCGAAGGGATAGCCATGTCGGCACTGGGACTCATCGGGGCGTCATGATGACGGTGGCTACATACCCGATCGATACCAGCACGCCCGCGGTCGTGCTTAAGTTCGACCCGAATGTCATGCACCATGGCGGGCTGGGCGTTATCCGCAGCCTCGGGCGGCTCGGCGTACCTGTTTACGGAGTACACGAGGGCACGTGGGCTCCCGCTGCCAACTCCAGATACCTCACCGGTCGTCTCTTCTGGCAACCCAGCCCTGCCGATGTTGACCGGGTGGTAGCAGGGCTGGTCCGTCTCGCGGAGCACATCGGGCGTCGCAGCGTTCTTGTTACTACCGATGACGCCGGGGCGATCTTTCTCAACGAACACGGCGACGACCTGCGATCGTGGTTTTCCTTTCCGGATCCGCCTAGTGGCCTGCCGCGTAAGCTGGCGGGCAAGTACTCGCTCTATCAGGTCTGTCGTGAGCTTGGTATGCCTTGCCCTAGCGTTCTCCTGCCGAGTTCGCTGGCCGACGCGCGCGAGTTCGGCGCTGCGGTGGGCTACCCGCTGATCGCCAAGCTCACCACGCCATGGACCGGAGTCGGCCTCCGCAGTACCTCCGTGCTGACCAATACGGAGGAACTCGACCAGAAATACGAGACCTGTGCGCGGTCCGAGGTCGGCCTCATGCTGCAGGAGTTCATCCCGGGCGGCCGCGGACATGACTGGTTCTTCCACGGCTATTGCGACGCTGATTCCGTCTGCCAGCCTGCGTTCACCGGTGTCAAGGAACGGTCCTACCCGGCCTCCGCCGGGCTGACCAGCCTCGGGCGCTCGGTGGCGAACGAGAAGCTCCGCGGCGAGATCACCTCGCTGCTTGCCAGGCTCGGATACCGGGGAGCGCTCGACCTCGATATCCGCCTGGACGAGCGGGACGGCCAGTACAATCTGCTGGATTTCAACCCCAGGCTGGGAGCGCAGTTCCGGTTGTTCCGCGACACCGCGGGCACCGATGTAGCCCTAGCCGCCTACCTGGACCTGACCGGTCAGGCAATTCCAGCGGCCGACCAGGTCAGCGAGCGCGTCTTCCTGGTCGAGAACTACGACCCGCTGAGCGCGCTGGCCCACTGGCGCGGCGGCAGGCTGACCCTGCGGTCCTGGCTTTCGTCGCTGCACGGGGTCGACGAGGCCGCCTGGTACGCACGGGATGACCTGCGTCCGTTCGGCCTCATGTGCATACGTATGGGCTGGCGCATGGCGACCCGCCCATTCTCGGGTAACCGGACACATATCCCCTCGGATCGTCTGCGTTACCGGCCTGGCCGCGCCGCATCCGGGAGTCGGCCAGGCTCAGCTCGCGCGGCCAGCAGCGCCGCGACCACAAGGGAAGGAACAACAGCATGAGTGACGTGGTCGAGGTCGCCATCATCGGCGCAGGTCCGTACGGGCTTTCGCTGGCAGCGCACCTACGGGCGGCCGGCGTGGATTACCGCCACTTCGGAACGCCGATGAGGCTGTGGCGGGGGGCGATGCCTGAAGGCATGTTCCTCAAGTCGCAGGGCTTCGCGTCTAACCTCTCCGATCCAGCCGGTACCCATACCCTGGAGGCGTTCTGCAAGGCGACGGATCGCCCCTACAGGAGCTACGGGCTGCCCGTGTCGCTGGATACTTTCGTCAGCTACGGTCAGTGGTTCCAGTCTGAACTCGGCCTGGCGATCGAAGAGGTCCTCGTGACCGACGTAAGCCGGCGAGATGGCACCTTCGAGCTCAGCCTGGCCGACGGCGAGCAGGTCCTGGCCCGGAAGGTTGTCGTCGCCATCGGCGTCGAGCACTTCGCCTACATACCCAAGCCTCTTTCTGACCTGCCCGCCGCGCTCTGCACTCATAGCTCCGCGCACACAAACCTCGCCACATTCGACGGCAAGGAGGTCATCGTCGTCGGTGCCGGCCAGTCGGCGCTGGAGACGGCAGCCCTGCTGCACGAGAACGGTGCCTCGGTCCAGGTCCTGGCAAGGAGGGAGAAGATAGCGTGGAACGGGGAGCCCCTGGCGCCTGACCGGCCGTGGCTGCAGCGGCTGAAGGAGCCCGAGGCCGGGCTCGGCTCGGGCTGGGGAACGTGGTTCTATTCGAACCATCCGGATCTGTTCCGTCGGCTGCCTCGGAACACGAGGGTGTTCCGCGCGCGGACGGCGCTGGGACCTGCCGGGGCCTGCTGGCTGCGGAGCCGGGTGGAGGGACAGTTCCCCGTCCTGGTAGGTCAGTCGGTGACATCGGCGAAGCCGCAAGACGACCGGGCGCTTCTCAGCGTTGCCGGGTCCGGTGGAACAAGCCGGGAGGTGGCGGCCGATCACGTGATCGCCGGCACCGGCTACCGCGCTGACCTGGCCCGGCTGCCGTTCCTTTCCCAGACGATCCGGTCCGAGCTGCAGACCGTGGCCAGGACTCCGGTGGTGGGGCGTGACTACCAGTCCTCCGTGGCGGGGCTCTTCTTCATCGGTCCCGCGGTCGCGCCCACCATGGGACCGGTCATGCGCTTCGTCTTCGGCACCTGGCATGCCGCGCCCGCAGCCGCCCAGCAGCTGGCGGGGACGTCCAGCAGGAGGCGTCAGCCCGCCGTGATAGCGAGCCGGTAAATGGCCGACCCTGACGAGCAGGCGCCGGCGCAGCCACGGGCGGCCCCCGTCGCTGCCTCCGCCAAGCTTCGCCTGGGCGACGTGCCGATGATCCTGATGTACCACGGCGTAGCGGACGTGGCCGAGGACCCGAACCAGCTATGCGTGACGCCGAGCCGCTTCGCGGAGCAGATGGGCTGGCTGAAACGACGTGGGCTGCGGGGCGTGAGCATCGGGACCCTCGTCGACGCCATGCACGACGGACGTCATCGCGGGCTTGTCGGCATCACGTTCGACGACGGCTATGTCAACGTGCTGGAAGCGGCGCTGCCCGAGCTGCTCCGCCTCGGCTTCACCGCGACCATGTTCATCATCTCGGATCGGCTCGGCGGGTCCAACGAATGGGATGCGGGACCATCGTGGCCGCTGATGTCGGCCGACCAGGTCGCCGGGCTCGCCCAGGCCGGCATGGAGGTCGGCTCCCACAGCGCTACGCACCCGCGGCTGGCCGGTGCCGACGCGGACCGGCTCGCAGCGGAGGTCAGCGGGAGCAGGGCGAGTCTCGGCGAACTCCTGAACGCCCCGATCAGGGGTTTCGCCTACCCGTACGGGTCCATGGACGCCGCGGCCCGGCGGGCGGTATCCACCGCGGGTTACGATTACGCATGCGCCGTGGAGACTCCGGTCGCCCAGCTAGGGCTCATGGCCCTGCCCAGGGTCTACATCGGCCAGCGCGACGGCACTCCCCGGATGGCAGCCAAACGGCTCCTCCTCAGGGGTTACCTCGCAGTCAAGGGGAGACGCTCATGAAGGTCTTGCACGTTATCACGGGACTAGAGGCCGGGGGAGCAGAGGTTCAGCTGGCCATGCTGCTCCGGCACAGCAGGCATGACAGCGACGTGGTGACGCTGTACAACCCCGGCTCGGTCGCCGAGCAGATCCGCGCCGACGGGACGGGCGTTCGCGACCTGGGGATGCGGCGCAATACGCAGCTGGGTGCCCTGCTGAGGCTGCGGTCGCTGATCGTCGGCGGCCGCTACGACGTTGTGCACGCGCATCTGTACCGGTCCCAGATCTACGCCAGGCCGGCCGCCCGCTTCGCGCGCACCCCGGTGGTGGTGACTACCGAGCACTCGATCGGCGAGACGCACATCGAGCGGCGGAAGATGACGGCCGGAGTACGCGGGCTCTACCTGGCATCGGAACTGTTCTCCGACGCGACCATTGCCGTTTCCGACGTTGTCAGGGACCGGCTCGTCCGCTGGGGCGTGCCGGCGAGGAAGATCGTCGTGATCCCCAACGGCATCGAAATCGCCCCGCTGGCCTTCGACGCGGCGGCGCGGGCGCGGACCCGCGAGCAGTTCGGCATCGGGCCGGACACCTACGTGATCGGCGCACTCGGGCGCATCGACGAGAACAAGCGGGTCGAGTTGACGGTCGAGGCGGCCGCGCCCCTGCTGGGTGAGCGATGCAAGATCCTGGTCATCGGACGCGGCGATTACCGGGCCCAGGTGGAGGCCGCGGCCGCCCGGCTCGGGGTGTCCGACCACGTGATCTTCGGCGGCTTCCAGCCCGACACGGCCGCGATGATGGCTGGCTTCGACCTCTACGTGGCCTCCTCAGTCCAGGAAACGTTCGGGCTGGCCATCCTCGAGGCGATGGCCAGCGGCCTGCCCGTGGTCTACACGGTCTGCCCGGCGCTCGACGGAGTCCAGACCGGTCAGGCCAGGCAGGTGGCGGGCACCGTCGAGGCGATGCGGGAAGAGATCCGCAAGGCGGTCGAAGCCGGCCCGCAGCCGCGACAACCCGACAGCGC
>JASHTQ010000542.1 GCA_030040475.1 Streptosporangiaceae bacterium | reverse complement strand
CCGCTGCCGTGGGCCGCGGACGTGACCCGTCCCGAACGGGACCGCCGCAGGTACGCCTGGATGTACGAGGACGAGGACATCTGGGGCAGCGACGTGGCGGACTGCGTTCCGCCCTCGACCTACGGCTACGACTGGCACGCGCCGAGGATGTAAGCGAGCGGATGAGCGGCGGGTCGGCATTCTCCTGGCCAGTGGTTTCACCGGCGGGGGCCGGCTGGCCCGCTGCGGTCGCGGCGGCCCACGGGCCGGGGTCGGGCCGGGGCTCGGCCTGGAGCGCGGTCGCCCTCGTGGTGATCGCGGTGGCCGCCGTGGCCGCCTTCATCGTGCTCCAGGTCATCGCCCAGATGCGCCACCGGCGGGCGCACGGAGCGGCCGACCGCGGCGCGCGCTCGGTGTCGGGCTGGGACGCGCTGCCGCCCGGGTACGGGGTCAGGCCGCTTGGCGGCAGGCCGCGGATGTTCGGCCAGGTCGGCCAGGTCGGCCAGGTCGGGCAGTCCGGCCAGGTCGGGCAGTCCGGGCAGTCCGGCCGGGTCGGCCGGGTCGGGCAGGTCGGCCAGCCCGGCGAGTTCGCGGCCGCCCGCCGGGTCCGCGGCCGGTCGTTACGCTGCTTCGCCGTGGTCGCGCCCGGCGGCGGGATACCGTGAGCGTAGCGGTCGGTTCGGTGCGAGGCGGGAGCTTGGGTCATGAGGTTAGCCTGGGAGACCCTGAACGGGCTCGACGCCTACCGCATCACGCAGATTCCGCGGCGTTCGCGGCGCCTGGGGCGCCTGGGGGCCGGGCGGGTGCCGCAACCGGATGACCCCGGCCGGGCACAGCGGATCGCCGCCCTGGTCGCGGCGTATCACGCCGCCCTCGGCGGGGCGGCGGGGACGGAAGCGGTGGCAATCGGCTGGCTCAGGCCCGGTTGCGGTGACCCGGTTCAGCTTCTCACCGCGGGGGCGGGCCTGGTCGCCAGCCCGCGGGAGAAAGAGGTCCTGCTGACCCTGCCGGGCGGTGCGCGCGCCCGGCCGCTGCCGGCTGGCGCCCTGGCAGGCCTGGTGTCCGCGCTGCCGTGCTGGCGGGCCATCGGCGGGATCAGCGACGCGCTGCTCGACGACGAGCGTGGCCATGGCACGCCCGCCGGGGCGGCTGCGTCGCTGGAGGAATGCCTGCTGTCGGTGTGGCCTGGCCCGTTCGGCTGGCTGCTCGTCGCCGAGGCCGTCGGCGCCGCGGAGGCGCGGGACCTGGCCGATGCCGTGACGCGGCTGCGAGCCGAGGTGGGTGACGGCGCTCATCGCGACGTGCTGGCCCGGCGGCTTGCGCTTCGGCACGCCGAGCTGCGCAGGGGGATGTCGACGGGGCTGTGGCGGGTGCGCCTGCTGGCCGGCGGCAGCGACCCCGACACCGCGTCGCGGGTAGCCGGCCTGGCGTGCGCCTCGGCCGACCTGACCGGCCTGCCCTACCTCATCGCCCCGGTCCCCGGCCCCGCCGTCAGCGCGCGCGACCTGCTCGAAGACCCCGCGACCGGGTCGCCGGGCGGCGACGCGGCCGTCGGCTCACCGCTGGTGGCCAGCACCGAGCTCGTCGCGGCGCTGGCCCGGCCGCCCGAGCGCGAGATCCCAGGGGTCCGGCTGGTGTCGGTGCCCGACTTCGACGTGACCCAGGAGTCGGATGCCGCGGCGTCGGGTGCCCTGGGGTCGGGTGCCCAGGGGTCCGATACAGGGCGTGCGGCGGTCGCGGTCGGCGAGGTGCTCGACCAGGGCCATGAGCCGGCCGGGCAGTTGGTGCTGCCGCTCGACGCGCTGAACCGGCACGTCTTCGTCTGCGGCGCGACCGGTTCGGGGAAGTCGCACACGATCCGGGCGCTGCTTGAGGCGGCCGCCGGGGCCGGCATCCCGTGGCTGGTGCTTGAGCCCGCCAGGGCGGAGTACCGGCTGATGGCCGGGCGCCTGGCCGCCGGCGACCGGATCGGAGGCGCCCCGGCCGGGCCGGTGGTGCGGATCCGGCCGGGCGAATCGGACGCGATCGCGGCCGGGCTCAACCCGCTCGAGCCCGCGTCCGACGCGGACGGCCGCAGGTTCCCGCTGCAGACTCACGCAGATCTGGTCAAGGCGCTGTTCACCGCGTCGTTCGGTGCGCCCGAGCCGGCCTCGCGGGTGCTCGGCGCCGCGTTGCGGCGAGCGTACGAGGAGGCGGGATGGGACCTGGCGCTTGGCGAGCCCGTGGTTCCCGAGACCAGCCCCAGGTATCCGGTCCTCTCCGACCTGCAGCGGGCCGCGGAGCAGGTGGCGCGGGAAGCCGGCTACGGTCAGCGCGGCGCGGATGACGTGCTCGGCTTCGTCGGGGCACGGCTGGCCGGGCTCCGGCTCGGCACCCTCGGCCGGTTCGTCGAGGGCGGCCATCGCCTCGACTTCGGCCGGCTGCTGCGGGCCAATGCCGTGCTCGAGATGCAGGACGTGGGCGACGACGGCGACAAGGCGTTCGGCATGGGCGCCGTCCTGATCGCCCTGGCCGAGCAGTTGCGGATGACGCACCGGGGCGCCGGGCCCCCGGGGCCGGCCGGGCCGCGCCACCTCACCGTCATCGAGCACGCCCACCTGCTGTTCCCCCGAGGGGATGCCGCGGGGCTGTTCACCGGGCTGCTCGCGGACATCGGCGGCTACGGCGAGGGCCTCGTCGTCGCCGAGCAGATGCCCGACCGGCTCGCGCCTGACGTCATCAAGAACACCGCGGTGAAGATCGCCCACCGGCTGCCCGCGGCCGACGACCGCGACGCGATCGGCGCGACCATGAACATGACCAGGTCGCAGCGCCGGTACCTGGTGACCCTCGGGACCGGCGAGGCCGCGGTATTCGCCGACGGCATGGACCATCCGATACTGGCCCGGATGCCCGGGCCCGCGGCAGCCGAAGCCTCAGCCCAGGGCGTCGGCGAGGCCGCCACGGCCAGCCCCGCAGACGTGGTGACGCCGCGCAGCGTCACCTGCGGCGCCGACTGCGTCGAGCGGCCGTGCACGCTGCGGGACATGCGGGTAGCCCAGCGCGCCCTCGATGAGTACCCGGGGATCAGGCTGTGGGCCGAATTGTCCGTCCTCGCCCACCTGACCGGGTGGCCCATGCCGGTGCCGGGCACGGAACTGCTCTCGCTGCTGCAGATGATGCCGTCCCGGCTGCGCGACTGCGCGATATCGCACGGCGTCGACGCCGCCGTCGGCAGCCGGGTGCCGGCCATCGTCGGGCGGGTCGGCCCGGTCGGCCTCGCCTCGCACGTCGCCGCCGCGATCGGGACCGGGCTGTCCGGGGGCACGTGGCTGTGCCGGCCCGAAGAGCCCGGCTGGCTCGCCCCGTGCTACCAGTGGACGCTCGTGCTTGACGCGCTGAAGAGACTGGACAGGATGAGCCCGGGGGCAGGCCCGCACCCGCGAAGCGCGGAATGGGAGCGGACGTACGGGCAGGCGATCGCCGGCGAGACCTGCGCACGCCAGGTCGGCACCGTGCAGCGCTGGTACGACGCCGCGCAGCGCGACGCGCGGCAGGTGCGGGCGGTCGCGTTCGGCGTCGAGGAGTTCTCCGCGATCGAGCGCGCCGTCGGCGCGGGCGCGGAATCCGACGACTTCGAGGAACGGCTGACCGGGTATCTGGACCAGTTCGTCGACTGCCGCTGGCCACGGCTCTACCTCACCGCCGAGCCGCTGGTGAGCCCGCCGGAGCGAGGCTGACGTTGTCCACAGCGAAATCCACAGAGGTGTGCATGAGTTGCCAATGGCACCACGTGGCCTGGGCCGTTGCGTTAGGGATTATCCACAATGCGTGTCCTGTGGACAACGCGGCTCAGGTCAGCGAGAGCAGTTCGGGGAGTCGCCCCGGCGAGGCCGGCGATCGCGGGCTCCACCGCCAGCGTCCCCAGACGCACAACCAGACCAGCGCCAGGACGGCGAGCAGCCGGATCGTCGGGGTGAGCCAGGTGCCGTCGAACTGGGCGATGTCGTAGAGCCAATGGGGCTCGGCCGGGTTCTGGATCGCCTGGGCATAGACGGTCGCGCCGGCCAGCAGGCGGACCAGCACCACCCAGTCCAGCCGGGAGGCGGTGTACAGGGCCAGCAGGCTGATCGCCATCACGTCGTACCAGGGCCGCTGGAACGCCGTGACGAAGAGCCACGCGAGGCTCAGCGCCAGGGCGGGGGTGACCGCGGGCAGGCCGGGGACCCGGTCGGGGAAGCGCAGCAAGGCCAGCACCGCGACGGCGGCGAACAGCAGGTAGGCGACCAGTTCCAGGTGCGGCGGGCGGCTCGACACGCTGAACTGCGTGTAGCCGAGGACCGGACGCCAGAACAGCTGGTACATGGTGTCCCAGGTGACTCCGGGACTGCGGGTGATGAGCACCTTGATCGCGGCGGTGCCGGCCGCGAGGTAGACGGGGACGACCGCCACCGCGAAACCCGCCGCCGCGGCGGCCAGCGGCCGCGGCGACCTGCGGCATGCCCAGGCGACGGCCAGGCCGAACAGGGCGTACTCCACCTTGATGCCGGCCGCGACCCCGATCAGCAGGCCGGACAGGGCCGCCCCGACGGCGCCGATGCGCAGCCCGTCCCCGGCATCGCGCTGCGGGCGGGCGCGCAGGGCGACGACGCCGAGCAGGCCGAAGACCACCGCCAGGCCGTCGATGTGCCCGCCCGCGACGATTTCCCAGAGCAGCAGCGGGTTCGCCGACCAGAGCAGGTGCGCCCGCAGCCGCATGGCCTCGTCCTGTACGGGCCGAAGCAGCCGGTCCAAGATCCAGGTCACCGCGCAGAAGGACAGCGCCTCGAGCAGCTTCAGCCAGAAGATGATGTGGGCCAGCGAGGTCCCGCCGAGCTCGGCCGCGACCCACTCCGCCCCGGTTGCCACCGGGCCGTAGACGGACACCGTGGTTGTCCAGCTGGACGGTATCTCGCCGAACGGAATCTGCCTGCCGACCGGGTCGCCGGATCGCGCCAGCTGCAGCGGCGTCATCACGTACGGGCTGTGCCCGATCACCGCGGTACGCCCGCTCGCGGCGTAGGAGATGGAGTCCGTGGAGCCCGCGGCGGGCGCCGCGGTGAGCGCGACGACGGCAAGGACCGAGAACGCGATCAGCACACGGGCCGACGGGCGCGCGCCGCGAGCGACCGCGACAAGCGCGGCGATCACGCCCGCACAGCCGAGGGCCATCGCGCCCCACAGCGCCACGGTCACGAACGTGGTCGTGAGGTGAAGCGGGTGCGACCACGGCGGCCCGCTGGCCGCGTGTACCGACGGGACGGCGGCGTTCGGGCCGACCGCCGCGATCACGACCATGACCGCGGTGGAGCAGGCGATGGCGGCCGCGGCCAGCCAGCCGATCAGGCGGGCCGACCCGGGCGATCCGAGCTCGGGCGATCCGGGAGGATCCACCCGGGCCTGCACCCGGTCGTTCTCGGTTGCCAATCCGCCCGCCTGCTGGTCGGTGTCTTCTAGCCGCGTTTCGTGCGCGCCGTGGTTAGACGGTACCGGATCTCGCCTGCGGTCGTGGTGCCGCTTTCGCGGCTTGGCTCATGAACGACACCGGCGCCCGCAGTGGCCCGCGGGCGCCGGTAGCTGGCGGTCATCGTCCGGGAGTGGTTACCCGTCCGTTTACCTCCGTGTGCTTCGTGCCGTTGTGTTCGGCCTGCGGGTCCTGCGCGGCGCTTTCCTCGTCCTCCAGCCCGGTGGCATCCTTGGCCTCCTCGGTGGCGCTGGTGTAACGACGGCGCATTGCCACCGCAGCGGTCGTTCCCGCGGCGGCCACCAGCGCGCCGGCCGCGAGCAGCCAGCGCCAGTTCAGCAGCCTGCGCAGCCCGGTCTTGGCCGATTTGGGCTCGTCCGGCCTGATCTGCAGCGCCGTCTTGCGCAGGGCCGAGGAGACCTTCGGGGCGACGGTCGTCGTCATGGCGTCCGCGCTGCGCAGGGCCGAGGAGACCCTGGGAGCGACCGTCGCCGTCACGGCGTCCGCGGCGTCCTCCAGGCGTGGCGCGGCCCATCCCCGTGCGCCGTGAACGCCCTTGCGCACTCCTTGAGCAGCCGTGCTTGACGCGCGCTTCCCCACCGGGACGGCCTGCGCGGCCGCTTCCATGGCGCGGTCCTTCGCCCGCCTTCCTGCCGGGACGACCTGCGTGGCGGCGCCCTTCGCGCGGTTGCCAAGCGCGGCCGCCCTTTCGGTGGTGCGGTTGGTCTTGATAGGGGACACAGTAAACCTCCCGAGCGTGATCCCGTTATCACAGACTTCCCGCCCCCGACGGGTTCAATCATCGCGGGCTGACGGTACGGTGATTAGCGGACGGAAGTTTACACCGCCGAAATGTTCGGCCGCCCCGGCGGCCGGGCGAGGAGCCAGACCTATGTCACAGACGCTGACCGCGACCGTGGTGACGAACCACGGGCCGGTCGTAATCCGCCTTTTTCCTGATCACGCGCCGAAGACGGTACGCAATTTCGTGGAGCTTGCCGAGGGCGGCCGGGAGTGGACCGATCCGCGCACCGGCCAGAAGACCACGAGCAAGCTGTACGACGGCACCGTATTTCACCGGGTTATCCCCAACTTCATGATCCAGGGTGGGGATCCGCTCGGCAGCGGGAGGGGCGGTCCCGGGTACAGGTTCGCCGACGAGTTCCATCCCGACCTCAGCTTCGACCGGCCGTACCTGCTGGCGATGGCGAACGCCGGACCCGGCACCAACGGCTCGCAGTTCTTCATCACCGTCGCGCCCACGCCCTGGCTCAACGGAAAGCACACCATCTTCGGCGAGGTCATCGAGGGTGCCGACGTGGTGGACCAGATAAGCAGGGCGAAGACGGGCAGCCAGGACAGGCCGGTGGACGACGTCACCATCGAGTCCGTCACGGTGGAACGCGGTTAGTCCCGCCGATCGGACGGTCGCATGAGCACGACCAGCGGCTCCGGGTCAGGTATCGGAGAGGGCTTCGGAGCGGGCTTCGGGAAGGACCCGGCGGACGGAGCCGCGCAGGAACCCTCGGCGGTTCCCACCTGCTATCGCCATCCCGGCCGGGAAACGTACGTGTCCTGCGTCCGCTGCGGCAGGCACGCCTGCCCTGACTGCATGCGCTCGGCATCGGTCGGCCAGCAGTGCGTGGACTGCGTGGGCGAGAGCGCGCGGACCAGCAGGCAGCCGAGGACCACGTTCGGCGGCCGGCCGACCGCGGCCGCCTCGGTTACCTGGGCGCTGGTCGCGATCAACGTCGCGGTGTTCCTCGTGACCTGGGTCCGCCCGGGCATCGTGAACGACCTGGAGATGTTCGGCTACGCCGTGTACGGGTCCGGCAGCGCGCTGCACGGTGTCGCCGCGGGCGAATGGTACCGGCTGATCACTGCCGCGTTCCTCGCCCCGGCGACCGGCCTGACCGGCGGCCTGGGAATCTGGGACATCTTGTTCAACATGTGGGCGCTTGTCTTTGTCGGCCCCGCGCTCGAGGGCCTGCTCGGCCGCTGGCGGTTCCTCGCCGTCTATCTGGTCAGCGCGGTCGGCGGCAACCTCATGTTCTACTTCCTCGCGCCGCAGAACCAGCCGGCCGTGGGCGCCTCCGGCGCCATCTTCGGCTTGTTCGGCGCGTGGTTCGTGGTGTCCAGGAGGCTGCGGCTCGACACCAGGGGGATCATCACGCTGATCGCCATCAACCTGGCCCTCAGCTTCTTCCTGCACAACATCATCGCCTGGCAGGCCCACGTCGGCGGGCTGCTCACCGGGGCGCTGCTGACCGCGGTCTACGCCTACGCGCCCCGCACCAACCGGTTCGCCGTCCAGGTGGCCGCCACCGTCGGCGTGATCGCCCTGATAGTCGTCGCGGTCCTGATAAGGAACGGCCAGCTCACCGGCGGCGGCCTGTAGGGTGAAGCGGCCGGCCGGCTCGGCAAGCCGGCCTGGGTCGGCAGTTGGCCGGGCCTCAGCGCCACCTGGTGGACAGCGTGACGCCGGCGATGATGAACGCGAAGCCCACGACGAGGTTCCACGACCCCAGGGCGGACAGGCCGGGTATGCCATTCTGCGTGGTGTAGAACACCACGATCCAGGCCAGCCCGACGACCAGGCAGGCGACGATGGTCGGCCCGACCCAGGGCGCGCTGACCTTCCGCTTCGCCGACTTCGGCGGTGGTGGCGTGTAGACCGTCTTCTTGCGGACACGCGATTTGGGCACGACGGCCTCCTGCGGTGAGCAAACCCTGCGGTGCGGAACCTAAGCGTAGCCGCTTGCCGGCATCGATGCGTCTAGGGTCAGAACCCCCCTGGACCTCCGGCGGAACTCCCGGTCGGAGTCGGGGTGGGCGAGGGCGTGGGCGACGGTGACGGCGACGCGCCGTTCTGCACGTAGATGACGACCGTCGAGCCCTTGGGCGCGCTGCCCGAACCCGGAACCTCCTGGAAGACCGTGCCGTTCGCGTACTGAGACCCGCCGGTGCCCTGCTGGACGGACACCTGGAACCCGGCCGTGGTCAGCACCGACTGGGCGGTCTGCTGGGAATCGCCGACGACCCCGGGCACCGGCACCAGCCCGCCGGAAACGGTGAGGGTGATCGAGGCACCGGGCTGCTCCAGGGTCCCCCCGGGCGGGCTCTCCTGCAGCACCTGACCGGTCGGCGCGTTCGAGTTCGGGTCCGACTTGATCGTGAACTGGAAGCCCTTGTTCTGCAGCGTGGACTCGGCCGCGCTTTCCTGCTGGCCCACCACGTTCGGCACGGCGACCTTCTGCGCGCCGGTGGAGACGTAGAGCGTCACCACGGTGTTCGCGGCGACGTTGTTGCCCTCCGGCGGGTTGGAGCTGATCACCAGGCCCTTGGCGACGGTGCTGCTGGACTGGTCGACCACGGTGTAGCCGAGGTGAGCCTGGGTGATCGCCTTCTCGGCCGAGGCGGCCGTCTGGTTGTAGATCAGCGGCACGGCGGTGGTCTTGCCGCCCGCGAGCAGGTAATAGGCCACCCCGACGACCACCCCGACCACGAGGACCAGGCCGAGCACCCACGGCAGCCAGCGGTAGCCGCCGCCGCGGCCGCCGCGCTGGTACTCGTCGCCGCCGTAGCCATACCCCTGGACCGGAGGGATCTGCGAGGTCGGCCCCGCCAGCATCGTGGCGGCGGTGCCCCCGGTGTGCGACATCGGGTACATGTCCATCCGGGTCGGCGCCACCGCCGCCACCGGCATGCCCGAGGCGGCCCGCTGCAGGTCGGCACGCATGTCGGCGGCCGTCTGGTACCTGTCGGCGGGAGACTTGGCCATCGCCTTGAGCACGATCGCGTCCGCCCACGGCGGCACGTCAGGGTCCACCCTGGACGGCGGTATCGGATTCTCCCTGACGTGCTGGTAGGCGATGGCGACCGGCGAGTCGCCGGTGAACGGGGGCCGGCCGGTCAGCAGCTCATACAGCAGGCAGCCGGTGGAGTACAGGTCGCTGCGGGAATCGACCCGCTCGCCCCTGGCCTGCTCCGGCGAGAGGTACTGCGCGGTCCCGATCACCTGGGCCGTCTGGGTCATGGTGGCCTGGGCGTCGCTCATCGCCCGGGCGATCCCGAAGTCCATCACCTTGACGTCGCCGTTGCGGGTCACCATCACGTTGCCGGGCTTGATGTCCCGGTGCACGATGCCGGCCTGGTGACTGTAGTCCAGGGCGCGCAGCACGCCGTCGATGATCTCCAGCGACCGCTCGGGCAGCAGCCGGTGGCCGTCTTGCAGCAGGTCCCGGACGGTGCGCCCGTCCACGTACTCCATCACGATGTACGGCACGGGGATGCCGGTCATCATGTCCTCGCCCGTGTCGTAGACGGCCACGATGGACGGGTGGTTCAGCGAGGCGGCTGACTGTGCCTCGCGGCGGAACCTGGCCTGGAACGTCTGGTCCCTGGCCAGGTCGGCGCGCAGCGTCTTGATGGCCACGATCCGGTCCAGCCGGATGTCGCGTGCCCGGTATACCTCGGCCATGCCACCGCGCCCGACGACGCCGTCGAGTTCGTAGCGGCCACCAAGTAGCCGGGGCTGTGTCATGTCTCGCACTATGCCAAACCACCCTGGGTTGTTGCTAATCCTGTTGCGACGTCGCCGTCGGCGTCGGTGTCGCCGTATCTGTCGGCGTCGGCGTCGGCGACGGGCTAGCCGATACCGACGGGCTCGCCGTCGGTGACACCTTCACCGACGGTGTCGGTTTAGTTGTCTTTGTCGGTCG
>JASHTQ010000060.1 GCA_030040475.1 Streptosporangiaceae bacterium | reverse complement strand
GGTCCGCTCGGTGCGCGGCCCGACCCGGGCGGTCTGCGGCCGGACGCCGGTCAGCGCGTACCGCAGCACGATGACCACGCCGAGCGCGGCCAGGACGGCGCGCCAGTCGTCGCCGAGCCAGGCCGCGAACGCGGCCGTGACAAGGAGCGCCGCGGCGACCTCGGCGATCGACCGCAGCAGCAGCAGGACGCTCATGTAGCGGGGCAGGTCGGCCGAGACCGTCTGCAGCGGACCGGCGTGTTCCGGCCGTTCCGAGACGCCGGTGGCGGAGACGAGCGCCAGCGCGGCCTCGGCGTTGGCGCACCAGCCCGCCGCCAGGGCGAGCACCGCCGCCGCGACGATCAGCCACGCCGGGGCGGTCATCAGGGCGGCCCTTCCTGGCCCTTCGCGGTTCGCCACGCCTTCAGCAGCTGGTCTTGCAGGCCGAACATCTCGGCGTGCTCCTCCGGCTCGGCGTGGTCGTAGCCGAGCAGGTGCAAGATCCCGTGCACGCAGAGCAGCTCGAGCTCGTCCTGGGTGCGGTGGCCCGCCTTGGCCGCCTGCTCGGCCGCGACCTGCGGGCAGAGCACCACGTCGCCGAGCAGGCCGGGATCGCCGCCTGGGTCCGGCTCGCCTGACCTGTTGCCGCCGATGGGCGGCGGCCGCAGCTCGTCCATGGGGAAGGCGAGGACGTCGGTCGGGCCCGGCTCGCCCATCCACCGCTCGTGCAGTTCGGTCATCGTCCGCTCGTCGACGAGCAGCACGGACAGCTCGGCCAGCGGGTGGATGTGCAGCTGGTCGAGCGCGAACCTGGCGACCGCGACCAGCCCGACCTCGTCCACGACGATGCCCGACTCGTTGGCGATGTCGATGCTCATGTCGGGCCCTGGCCGCCTTTCCGCCTGCCTGGCCGGTTTGCCCGGCTGGCCGAGTCGAACTGGCTCTGCCGTTCGTGGGCGTCGTATCTCTCGTACGCGTCGACGATCTTGCCGACCAGGCGGTGCCTGACGACATCGTGGCTCGTCAGCCGGGCGAAATGGATGTCCTCGATGCCGTCGAGGATGTCCTGGACGATGCGCAGGCCGCTGACCTGGCCGGGGGGCAGGTCGACCTGGGTGACGTCGCCCGTCACCACGATCTGCGACCCGAAGCCGAGGCGGGTGAGGAACATCTTCATCTGCTCGGGCGAGGTGTTCTGCGCCTCGTCCAGGATGATGAACGAGTCATTCAGGCTTCTGCCCCGCATGAAGGCCAGCGGGGCGATCTCGATCGTGCCCGCCGCCATCAGGCGCGGGATGGAGTCGGGATCCACCATGTCGTGCAGGGCGTCGTAGAGCGGGCGCAGGTACGGGTCGATCTTCTCGTAGAGGGTGCCGGGCAGGAAGCCGAGCCGCTCCCCCGCCTCCACCGCGGGCCTGGTCAGGATGATCCGGTTGACCGCCTTGGCCTGCAGGGCCTTGACCGCCTTGGCCATGGCCAGGTAGGTCTTGCCGGTGCCCGCCGGGCCGATGGCGAAGACGATCGTGTGCTTGTCGATGGCGTCGGCGTAGCGCTTCTGGTTGAGGGTCTTGGGCCTGATCGTGCGGCCGCGGGCGGACAGGATGCCGACCGTCAGCACGTCCGCCGGGCGGATGCCGCGCTCGGCGCGCAGCATGGCCGCGATCCGCTCCACCGCGTCCGCGTTCAGCTCCGTGCCCTTGCGCTGCAGCTCGACCAGCTCGTCGAAGAGCGCGGTGACCAGGGCGGTCTCCGCCGGGTTGCCGGTCGCGGTGATCTCGTTGCCGCGGACGTGGATGTCGGCGGCGGACTCCCGCTCGATCACGTGCAGCAGCTCATCGCCGGACCCGAGCAGGCTGACCATCGAGTGATCGGCCGGGATCACGATCTTCACCTGGGATCGCGGGTCACCCTGGGAGGTAGCCGCCTGGGGGGTAGCCGGCTGCCCGTCGCCGTCGGACTCGCGTCTGGCGTGCAGGTCGTCGTTTCGGATATCTGTCAACTCGACGCTCTCGAATACCCGGGGGACTGCCCCCCGAGCGTGCTGGACTCCATCGTATCCGGCCCCGGCCCCCAGCGGCCTATCCCGGGGCTCATCCCGGGGGCCAGCCCAGCTCGCGCCCGCCGAGCAGATGCGCGTGCACGTGCGCGACGGCCTGGCCCGCGTCGGCGCCGGTGTTGAACACGATCCGGTAGCCGCGGTCGGCGATGCCCTCCGCCGCCGCCACCCGGCCCGCCTGGGCGACGACCTCGTCGAGCAGGCCGTCGCCGGCGGCGGCGAGCGCCGCCACGTCGGGGTAATGGTCCTTGGGGATGACAAGCACGTGGGTCGGCGCCTGCGGGCTGATATCGCGGAACGCCAATACCCGGCCGGTCTCGACGGCCACGGTCGCGGGGATCTGGCCGGCCACGATGGCGCAGAACAAGCATTCAGGCACACGAAGATCCTAGAGCCTCCGCAGCACGCCTGTGCTGCTACGTCTCGGTTATCGGGCGCGCCCGAATTCGGCGCGCATATGTCGCTAATCGGCGGGGCGCATAGATACTGCTGAGTAACCGTGTGGCCATGCGCTGTTATGCTGCCGATCCGCGCAAGTGCCGGCATGGATCACCGACAATGGATATTCTTGATTTTCCGCAAACCTTCGGCAGTGCCTGGCTGCCCGCGGCCAGGCAGCTGGCCGCGGGATTTCGCCAGGGGCGCGGGGGCGAACAGCGGTCAGATAGGTGGGTAGCTCGGGATGAAGGACCGGAGGCCGTGGTCCTCTTGCACCGTGCCGTGACGCGGATGCGCCATCATGGAGCGTGAACCTCGGGACGGGGACGCGCGTCCAACAAACGTGACCGAAACCCTGGTGGCCACCGGAGCCATCGTGCCGGACGCCTTTTTGGCGTCCTCCGCGACGCGGCTTCCGTGGAGTGCGGATCGGGCGGTTACGGAGTTGTATTCGCTGCATTACCGGGCTCTGGTGCGGCTGGCTGCGCTGCTGGTGCGGGATACGCCGACGGCGGAGGAGGTGGTGCAGGACTCGTTCGTGGCGATGCACGGGGGGTGGCAGCGGCTGCGGGATGCGGAGAAGGCGCTGGCGTACCTGCGGCAGTCGGTGGTGA
>JASHTQ010000541.1 GCA_030040475.1 Streptosporangiaceae bacterium | reverse complement strand
CGGCCGGAAGGCGTCGTTGACGCTGATGTCCTGCGCGCCGGGCTGCTCGAGTTGCTGCAGCACGGGATCTGCGACCCTGGTCGCGAACACGTCCCCGGGCAGCAGCAATACCGGCAGCCGGTTGATGGTGGCAAGCGCCGCCCCGGTCACCATGTTCGTCGCGCCGGGCCCGATCGACGAGGTGCAGGCCAGCGTGGACATCCGGTTACGTGTCCTGGCGAACGCGGCCGCGGCGTGCACCATCGCCTGCTCGTTGCGTCCCTGCCAGTACCGCAGGGCGGATCCCGGGTCCGCGGTGAGCTCGGCCTCGAGCAGCGCCTGGCCGAGGCCGGCCACGTTGCCGTGCCCGAAGATGCCGAAGCAGCCCTCGATGAGCCGGTGCCGGGCGCCGTCGCGCTCGCTGTACTGCGCGGCCAGGAAACGGACCACCGCCTGGCCTACCGTCAGCCGTAGCGTGTTCAATCCAGTCTCCAGTCGCTGACCCGCGGGTCGACCTGCTGGTCCTTCCACTGCTCCCGGATCCAGGAGTGGGCGGGATCGTCGCAGACGAGCCATTCCCTCCGGCCGGGACCTGCCATCACGTTGAGGTAGTACAGGTCGTAGCCGGGCACCGCCATCGAGGGCCCGTGCCAGCCGTGCGGCACGATCACCACGTCCCCGCTGCGGACCTCGGCGAGCACGTCCGCCGGGCGTTGCGCGGTGCCGTACACGCGCTGGTACGCCAGGCCCGGGCCGGCCGGCCCGTCCGCCATCTGGAAGTAGTAGATCTCCTCGAGCACGGATTCGCCCGGCCGCTGCGAGTCATGCTTGTGCGGCGGGTAGGACGACCAGTTGCCCGCGGGCGTGAAGACCTCGCAGGCGATCAGCCGGTCGGCCTCGAGCACGTCCGGGGTGCCGAAGTTGCTGACCCGCCGCGAGCAGGCCCCGGCCCCGCGCAGCTCGACCCGGACCTCGTCCGCCTTCACGTGCCGGAAGGGGAGTCCCTCGGCCTCGGAGCGGGCGAGGGCGAGCGCGAACCGGCCGCCGCCGTCCGAGACGATCCGGTACGCGGTATCGCGGGGCACGTAGGCGCAGTCGGTGACCGAGGAGAACACGTTCGCGCGGCCGGCCAGGTCCGCGCCGCCGGCGTCGGTGTCCACCGTGCACGAGCCGGCCAGCGGCAGCACGATCATCTCGTTCCCGCCGGTATCGCCGAGCTCGGTATCTCCAGCGGCCAGGTCGAGCACCCGCAGGCCGCTGTACCCCCAGTGCGCCAGCTCGGGCGTGATGCGCACGATCTCCCGCCCGTCGGCCGTGCTCCCGGCCGGGAAATGCCAGTCCAAAGCCTCATCGTGGATTGTCATGGCCGAAACCTAACACCGTGGACCAGGGCGCACGCGGCGTCCGCCGCCTCGGCGCTCATGACGCACCCGTCGGAGCCGAGCTCCGCAGGAAGTCCTCGACCTCGGCCGTGGTCGGCATGGCGGACGAGCACTCCAGCCGGGTGGTGACGATCGCCCCGGCGGCGTTGGCGAACCGGATGATCCGGTCCAGCGGCCAGCCGGCCAGCAGCCCGTGACACAGCGCGCCGCCGAACCCGTCGCCAGCGCCGAGCCCGTTGACGACGTCGACCGTCAGCGGCGCGACCTCGACCTCGGCATCCCTGGTGCGTGCGTACACGCCGTCCGGTCCCCGCTTGACCACCGCGAGCTCGACCCCCGCCTCGAGAAGTGCCGCCGCGGCCGCCCGCGCGTCCGCGGTGCCGACCGCGGTCTGGCACTCGTCCAGGTTGCCCACGACGACCGTGACCTGGCCGAGCGCGGCCAGCACCTGCTGGTGGGCGTGCTCCCTCGACGCCCAGAAGACCGGCCGGTAGTCCAGGTCGAGAACGGTCATCGGCGCCCTGCCGCGGGCCTGCCAGGCGGCGAAGTGCGCCGCGCGGCTCGGCTCGGCGCTCAGCCCGGTCACCGTCGCCCAGAACAGCCGCGCGTCGCGGACCTGGGCCGCCGGGATCTCCTCCGGCCTGAGCTCCAGGTCGGGCGCCTTGGGGTAGCGGTAGAACCAGATCGGGAAGTGGTCGGGCGGGAACACCTCGCAGAAGGTCACCGGGGTCGGCAGCTCGGGCACCGCGGTGACGAAGGCGTCGTCCACGCCGAACTCGCGCAGTGCCCTGTGCACGTACCGGCCGAACGGGTCCGCGCCGGTGCGGGTGATGACCGCCGACCTGCGGCCGTGCCTGGCCGCCGCGACCGCGACGTTGGTCGCGCTGCCGCCGAGGAACTTCCCGAACGTCTCGACGTCCTCGAGCCCGACCCCGGCCTGCAGCGGGTAGAGGTCGACGCCGACGCGGCCGATGGTGAGCACGTCGTAGCTCACCGGCGTGCCTGCGACGAGTCCGATCCGCATGTGGTTCCTCTGCGATGCCGCGACCTGCGTGATCAAAGCTTGGCCGCGGCCGGCCGGTATGTCAAAGGTGATGTCCTAATGACAGGACATTCTCGCGGGAAAGGGCATCGGGCTGCATCGGCCGCGGCAACGGTGACGGGAGCGTGGTAGGAAGGTCACCATGTCCGACGCTCCATGGTTCACGGCAGGCGGGGACGGCGCGGCGATAACGGCGCATACCGCGTCGGAGCGGCCAGACCTGTGGGCGCGCGCCATGCGGCTGCCGACGGTATGGCCCGAGTACAACCTGCACGGCGAGACGGTGAACTACTGGTGGCCCCAGCTCGACGAGGAATTCCCCGATTTCCTGTTCCTGCTGCACGATCAGGCCGACGACACCGTGCTCGCCGTCGGCATTACCGGCCCGCTGGCCTGGGACGGCCGGGACGAGAGCCTGCCGGACGGGATCGACACCGTGCTCGAGGCGATCTTCGCCCAGCACCGGGAGGGCCGGCCGGCGAACACGGTGTGCGCGCTCGCCGCCGAGATCCAGCCGGGCGGCCGCGGCCGCGGCCTGGCCGCCGAGATGCTGGCCGCGATGCGGGCCAACGCGATGCGGCACGCGCTCAGCAGGCTGATCGCGCCGGTGCGGCCGTCGTGGAAGGCCCGCTACCCGCTGGCCCCGATCGAGAGGTACGTGCGGTGGCGCCGGGAAGACGGCCGGCTGCTCGACCCCTGGCTGCGGACGCACGAGCGCCTTGGCGCCCGGGTGGGTCCGCCGCTGCCGCGTTCGCTCCGCATTGAAGGCACGGTTGCGGACTGGGAGTCCTGGGTCGGCATGCCGCTTCCCGAGTCGGGAGACTATGTGTTCCCCGAGGGCCTGGCCACCGTGCACATCGACCGCGAGGCCGACCTTGGCTCCTACTGGGAACCCAACGTCTGGATGATCCACCCGCAGACCTAAGCGTCGCGCCCGGGCCGCAGCCCAGTCAGCCGGGCTGCTCCGCCTGCAGCCCACGGACCACCTCGAGCGCGTCGGCGACGTGCTGGTCGATGTTCGTCATCGAGTTGAAGACGTGCCGGATCGTGCCCTGCCTGTCGATGACGTAGGTGACCCGGCCGGGCAGCAGGCCCAGCACGGCCGGCACGCCGTACCTCTTGCGGACCTGGCCGCCGAGGTCGCTGAGCAGCGTGAACGGCAGCTTGTGCCGCCCGGCGAAGGCCGCGTGCCTGTCCACGGAGTCCGAGCTGACCCCGATCACCTCGGCGCCCGCGTCGGTGAACACCTCGTGGCTGTCGCGGAAGGCGCACGCCTCGGCCGTGCAGCCCGGAGTGTTGTCCTTGGGATAGAAGTACAGGACCACCACCCGTTCGCCGAGCCGGTCGCCCAGCCGGACCTGCTCGCCCGACTGTGCCGGGAGGGTGAAGTCCGGTGCCTTGTCGCCCACGCCAGTACCGCGTGCCATGCCACTCCTGCTTTCCGTGTCCGCCGGGGGCCGGTATCACTCAGCAGATTGTATGCAGGCCGTCTGTTCACTAATTGTAATTGATCAATTACTTAAAGTGATATAGTCGAGTCGCGCTCATCGGGGGACCGGCCCGGCCTGCTGCAGGGCAAGCTCCCGGTACCGGGGGCACGGGACGAAGTCAGGAGGCGGGTTATGCACGCACGGCACGACCACCATCATGCCGACGCCGGACATCGCCGCAGGACCGCAGCCCGCCGCGGCGCCGCCGTCGCCGCGGCGGCCGCGCTGGCACCGACACTGGCGCTGGCGCTGGCGCTGGCGGTCGGCGCGGTGCCCGCCTCGGCGGCAGGCGGCTACGCCGTGACCGCCACCATCCCCGTCGGCGCCTACCCGGTCGGGGTGGCGGCAGATCCCGCGGCCGGGACCGTCTACGTGACCAACAACGAGCCCGGCACGGTGTCGGTGATCGACGCGGCGACCAGCACCGTCACCGCGACGATCCCCGTCGGCTCCGACCCGACCGGGGTGGCGGTGGATTCCGGCGCCGGGACCGTCTACGTGACCAACACCGGCGACGGCACGGTGTCGGTAATCGACGCTGCCACCAGCACCGTGACCGGCACCATCGCCGTCGGCCTTGTGCCGTGGGTCGTGGCGGTGGATCCCGCCATCGGGACCGTCTACGTAGCCGATGACGACAATCCCGGCACGATGTGGGTGATCGACGCGGCGACCGGCACCGTGACCGCGACCATCCCGGTCGGCGTGTACCCGTCCGGGGTTGCGGTGGACCCCGGCGCCGGGACCGTCTACGTGGCCAATGACGCCGACGCTGGCACGGTGTCGGTGGTCGACGCGGCCACCAACACCGTGACCGGCACCATCCCCGTCGGCCCCGATCCGCTCGGGGTAACGGTAGACCCCGCGGCCGGGATCATCTACACGGCCAACGGCGGCGCTGGCACGGTGTCCGTGGTCGACGCGGCGACGAGCACGCTGGCCGCCACCGTTCCCGTCGGCCTCAGCCCGTGGGCGGTGGCGGCGGACACCTCCACTCACGCCGTCTACGTGGCCAACAACGGCGATGGCACCGTGTCGGTGATCAGCGCGGTGCTGCCGGTTCCCGTCACCATGGTGACCTCGTCGCAGAACCCGGGCACCTTCGGCCAGAAGGTCACCTTCACCGCGACGATCGCCCCGGCCGACGGCGGCACCATCACCTTCAGCAGCGGCTCCATGGTGCTGTGCAGCGCCGTGTCCCTGACCCACGCCGGCGGCAGCACCTACAAGGCCAAATGCGCCACCACGGCCCTGCCGGCCGGCATCGACGCGATCACCGCCGCCTATCCCGGCGACGCCAGCTACGGCGCCTCCGTCGGCACGCTCAACCAGACCGTCGCCCGCGCCCCGACCGCGCTGACCGACAGCTTCCGCGCCACTCCCCGCAAGGAACTCACCCTCACCGCCAAACTGACCGCCTCCGGCCACCCGGTCAGCGGCCAGCCCGTCTCGTTCAGCACCGGGAACACCCAGCTGTGCACCCCGGACACCAGCACCAGCGGCGTGGCCACCTGCGTACTGACCGCCGCCCAGACCCTCCTGGCCGAGCAAGACCAGGACACCATCCAGGCCAGCTACTCCGGAAACGCCAGCTACCAGGCGTCTTCCGCAACCATGACCCCGCCGTGATGGCGGTGGCCAGAAGTCCTGCCAGCGGGTAAACAGCGGGTAAACAGCGGCGAGGCCCCTCCATGTATGAGATGGAGGGGCCTCGCCCCGGCCTTGGCGCACCAGGCCGACCAGTTGCCCGGTCTTTCCGGCGCCGCGGCCGCCCGCCAGGGCCAGACACCCGCGATAGACCCCGGTTACCCGGTTTCTCCCGCGTCCCGGAGTCGCCCCCGGATGGTGCCCGTTTCTTGCGGTGAGTGCATTTCTACCGTCCTCACGGGGCGCCGCGCAAGAGGTCCGCGGTAATTCATTCCGGTTTTTTTCCATCCACACGATATCCACAGAATATGCGCCATTATCCGCACCTGGAGAAGGTTATCCACCGGCTTATCCACTGGTTTATGCACAGCTCGTCCACAGGTTACCGGACGTAATTGGGAAATGCCATTATTCGGCCGAGCTGGCGCGGGCAATCAGCTCGAGGGGGAGTTCCTGGCGCAGCGGGAGGACCCGCTCACCGCGCAGCAGCGCGCACAGCCGGCGCGCTCCCTCCGCGCCGCTGCGCGCCAGCGGCTGGCGTACGGTGCTGAGGCCGAGGAAGGCCGCGGACTCGATGTCGTCGAAGCCGACGACGGCTAGTCGGTCCGGCACCGGCACGCCGAGCCGCTCGGCCGCCGCCAGCACGCCGATGGCCTGGGTGTCGGAGGCCGCGAATATCGCCGACGGCGGGTCCGGCAGCTTCAGCAGCCGGACGGCCAGCTCCGCCGCGACGGCCGCGTCGTGCGGGCCGCGCCCGATCAGGTCGGCCCGCACCTCGAGGCCGGCCGCGGTGAGGGCCTGCCGGTAACCGCGCAGCCGGTGCGCGGAGGAGGTGAAGCCCAGGCCGGCCGGGGGCTTGCCGAACGCGATGTCGCCGACGAAGCCGATCCGGCGATGCCCGAGGCCGATCAGGTGCTCGGCGGCCAGCCGCCCGCCCGCGACGTCGTCGATGACCGTCTGCGGCACGCCGCGGGCCGGCGCGTCCACGCTGGCGAACGCCACCCCGGCCCGGCCGAACTGGGCCAGCTGCGCGCGAGACAGCGGCAGCGAGACGGCCAGCACGCCATCTGCCCGGTGCGTGGGCAGCAGCGCCGCCAGGTGCCTGTCCCGTTCCAGCGGGGTGTCCACATTGCAGACGATCGTGTCGTACCCGTGCTCCTGCAGGACCGCGAGCGCGCTGGCCACCCGGACCACGGCCGACGGCCTGGTCATGTGCGCTACCAGCACCGCCACGGTGCGCGGCGTGCCGCGGACGAGGGCCGCCGCCGCGTGATTGGGCCGGTAGCCGAGCTGGTCGATGGAATCCTGGACGGCGCGGATGGTGCTCGCCCGTACCTGCCCGCCGCCGTTGAGGACACGCGAGACGGTTCCGATCCCGACGCCTGCGTCCGCGGCGACGTCGGCGATCGTCGCGCGGCGGGCGGTCGGCACCGCGGGCGTTCCCGAGGCCGCGGGCGGATGGAAACGCTTCCATTTCGTGCCGGGAGCCTGGCCGGTGCTCTCGCCCACGCGCAGCCTGGCGGGCACGATCTCACCCGGACGCAGATCAGGCCCGTGATCGACCTGGCCAAGCGCCCTGGCGACGACGCGACGGGCGATCTCGTCGACCGGGATGACCACGCTGGTCAGCCTCGGGTGCATCAGGTCGGCCGCGTCGCTGCCGTCGAAGCCGGTGACGGCCAGGTCGTCGCCGATCCGCAGCCGCAGTTCGGCGGCCACGTCGTAGACGACGGCGGCGAGCCTGTCGCTGCCGGTGACGATCGCGTCGGGACGGCCACCGCGGCGCGGAGTGAGCAGCGACCGGACCTTTGCGCGCGCGCTGGCCCTGTCCACCAAGACCATGTCGGCCGGAAGCCCGCTGCCCGCCAGGCCGGCCTCGTATCCCGCCGCCCGCTCGGCGTCCCAGCTGCTCTGCGACCGGATGCCGAGGTAAGACGGGCGGGCGAAGCCGCCGGCGAGTACGTGCTCGACGGCCTCGATGACGGCCGCGCGGTTGTCGATGTCGATCCAGTGCTGGGGCAGGCCGGTCCCGGTGCGGCCGAAGCCGGCGAACGGCATCCCGGCCTCCGCGAGCAGTGCCACCCGCGGATCGTCCGGCTGCAGTTCGGACAGCAGGAAGGCGTCGACGCTATGGCTGGCGATCAGGCGGCGCATGTCATCGCGTGGATCGGAGTCGGGAACGACGACGAGCATGCCGTAGTTCCGGCGCGCGGCCGCCGTCGCCAGTGACTGGAGGAACTGCTGCATGATGTGGTTGCCGGGGAACAACTGCACCTGAGGCATGATGTAGGCGACCTGCCTGGTGCGGTGGGAGCGCAGGCTCCGCGCCCCCTGATGGGGGTGGTACCCCAGGGCGGTCATGGCCTCGAGCACCCGTGCCCTGGTCGCCTCGCCCACCCGGCCGGCGCCGTTGAGCACGTTCGAGACCGTCTGCCGCCCCACCCCGGCGGCCTTGGCCACGTCCTCGATCGTTACCCGCCGCTGAGTCCGCATAAGTCACCTCTTGACAGCAGTAGAGCATAGCGCTTTCATGTGATAGATCGTTCCAGCAACCTGGCCGACCTGGTCCTTGACGCTCCGCTCACGACGTCCTAGCAGGGCCGGAAGGCGATGGTTCCGCTCGGAGGGAGCCGCCATGTGGCGTAACGGTGACATGCGGTCTGGCAGAGTCCACCGGACGGTGGCTCAGGGACCTGGATCGGCCGTGCCGGGCGGCCGGGCGGGCGGGATGGACCGCCGGACGATGATCAAGACGCTGGGGCTGGGCACGGCCGCGCTCGGCATTCCCGGCCTGCTAGCCGGATGCTCCTCGTCCGGCGGGGCCACCAGTATCGTGTTCGAGGAGACCAAGCCCGAGGTCGTCCCGTACTTCAACAACCTGGTCGCGAAATTCAACGCGACGCACCAGGGGATAGTGGTAACCCACGACTCCACCTCGAGCCTCATCGCGGACTTCGTCCGTGGCGATCCGCCCGCGATCGACTGCGACAACTACAACCTGACCACGTCGATCTTCGTCGCCCGCGGCGTGCTGGCCGACCTGGCCAGCCTGCCGCAAGCCCAGACCATCGACCCGAATATCCAGGCCCTTGTCTCCCAGTACGCCTCCTACCACGGCGAGACCAGCGTCCTGCCCTATTCGGTGGCCGCCGAGGGCGTCATCTACAACGTCGACCTGTTCGACAAGGTCGGCGTCTCGTCCGTGCCGACGACCTATGCCGAGTTCCTGGCGGTGTGCGAGAAGTTCAAGTCCGCGGGCATCACGCCGATCTACCAGACCTACGGGGACACCTGGACGACGCAGCAGGGCCTGTTCGACTACACCACCGGCGGCATGATCGACGTCGCGGCGTTCTACCGGCAGCTCAACGCGCAGGGCACCAACATCGGGCCCGACTCGCCGGTGTCGTTCGAGAAGGACTTCACCGCGGCCTGCCAGCGGATGCTCAGCATGACGCCGTACTTCAACAGGGACCCGATCACCGAGGGCTACGCCAACGGCAACACGGCCTTCGCGGCCGGCCAGGCGGGCATGTACATGCAGGGTCCGTGGGCCGTGGGCGAGGTTCTCGCTATCAATCCCAAGGTCAAGATGGGCACCTTCGCGCTGCCCGTCACCGACGACGCGTCCCAGACCAAGTGCCGGGTCAGCCTCGACCTGGCCATCTGGCTGCCGCGATCGCAGGCGCCCGCCCAGCGGGCCGCCGCCCTCCAGTTCCTCGACTACCTCATGCAGCCGAGCGTCATGAACGCCTACAACCAGACCAACCTCGCCTTCTCCCCGATCAAGAACGCTCCGCCGCAGACGAGCCCGATCGTCTCCGGCCTCAACTCGTACGTCAGCTCCGGCCGTTTCTATCAGGGTGCCGGTACGTACGTGCCGATCACGATCCCGGTCGGCAACTACATCCAGGAAATGATGCTGACCGGCGACGTGAGCGCATTCACTTCGTCGATGGACGGCGCCTTCAAGCGCCTGGCCATACGGACCTCGGCATGAAGCCGCGAGAGCACCGGATCTAGGAGGCAGGCATGGCCGCGACCGCGCTCCCTTCCCAGCAGGCCGCAGTCCGCGCCAAGCGGAACCCGCTCAGCGCGGTGAAGAACCTTTTCTTCCCGGTGGCGCCGACGTACCTGTTGATGATCATCCCGGCGATCGTCCTGTTCACGTTCTTCATCATGTACCCGGCGGTGCAGGGAACGATCTGGAGCTTCACGAACTACGTCGGTTACGGAAGCTCGAAATTCATCGGAATCGCCAATTACAAGGCCGCGTTCGCCGACCCGACCATCCGGGATTCCTACGGGTTCACGCTGCTGTTCGCGGTCGTGGCGTGCATCGTCACCAACGTGGTCGCCATGGCGCTGGCGCTGGCGCTGAATGCCAGGATCAGATGGCGAACCGGTTTCCGCACGATTTTCTTCATGCCGATGGTCCTTTCCGGCCTGATCGTGTCCTACATTTTCACGTTCATCATCGGCACGTCGGCCCCGATCATCGCCGGGACGATCCATTTCGCCCCGCTGGAGTCCGACATCCTGGCCAACCAGCACACCGCCTGGCTTGGCGTCGTCTTCGTCGCGTCCTGGGTGGCCATCCCCGGCGCGATCATCATCTTCCTGGCCGGCCTGGTCGCGATCCCGACGGAGGTGTACGAGGCCGCCTCCATCGACGGGGCGAGCGCCTGGTCGAAGTTCAGGCACATGACGTTCCCGCTGCTCTTCCCGTTCTTCCTCATCAATACGATCTTGACGTTCAAGGCCTTCCTCAACGTCTACGACGTTGTCGTCGGCCTGACCGGCGGCGGCCCGGGCACCGCGACCACGAGCGTGGCAATGGAGATCTTCAACGGCTTCTTCAACGGCGACTACGCCTACCAGATGGCCAACGCGGTCATCTTCTTCATCATCACCCTGTTCTTCGCGGTCTTCCAGTTGAGCGCCCTTCGGCGGCGGGGAGGGACTTTGTAAATGGCAACCCAGGTAACTACCGTACCGACCGCGGTGCCGCAGGTCGGAGTGCGTCGCAGGCGCCCCGTGCGCGAGGAGGGCCGGGTCAACTGGGGGCTGACGATCGTCATCGCGATCGTTTCCCTCATCGTTCTCCTCCCGCTGTACTTCGCGATCGCGATGGCGCTGAAGTCGCCCGCCCAGACCGGCACGGGCACCGGCTTCAACTTCCCCTGGCCGCTGCAGTGGGGCAACTTCCGGGCCGCCTGGGACCTGACCGATTTCCCGCTGGCGTTCTCGATGAGCTTGCTGGTCACGGTGATCGCCGTGACCGGGGAGATCCTGGTGAGTTCGGTGGCGGCGTGGTCGATCGTGCGCAACTGGGGCCACTGGCAGTTCCGGGTGACGTTCGTCTACCTGATGCTCGCCCTGTTCATCCCGTTCCCCGTGGTCGCGCTGCCGCAGGTCAAGCTCACGGCCGCGATCGGCCTCGACAACCCGTTCGGCGTCGCGATCCTGCACATCATGTTCCAGCTGGCCTTCAACGTGCTGCTGTTTTCCGCCTTCATCCGCGGTATCCCCGAGGAGCTTGAGGAAAGCGCGCGGATCGACGGCTGCAGCACCTTGCAGGTCTTCCGCAAGATCGTGCTGCCGCTGCTGACCCCGATGGCCGCCACCGTCGGCATCTTCGCGTTCCTGCAGTCCTGGAACGACTTCATGATGCCGCAGCTGATCACGGCGAACCCGAGGTGGCAGACCCTGCCGGTCGTCCAGTACCTGTTCCAGGACCAGTTCACCACCAACTTCAACGTGGCCTTCGCGTCCTACCTGATGGCCTTGATCCCCACCCTGGTCGTCTTCCTCTTCGCCCAGCGCTGGGTAGTCAGCGGCATCATGCGCGGCTCGATCAAGTAGGGAACGCGGAGCACGGACAGCCAGACAGATGCGCACCATGCCGACCTCCTCGCGTCCTGCCGTCCCCAGCGCCGACTGGTGGCGGCAGGCGGTTGTCTACCAGATCTACCCGCGCAGCTTCGCCGATTCCGACGGCGATGGCGTGGGCGACCTGCGCGGGATCACCTCGCGGATCGAGTACCTTGCCCGGCTCGGGGTGGACGCGGTCTGGCTCAGCCCGTTCTACCCGTCGGCCCTGGTAGACGGCGGGTATGACGTAGACGATTACCGCGACGTCGACCCGCTGCTCGGCACGCTGGCCGATTTCGACGAGCTGGCGGCCGGGCTGCACGCCAGCGGCATCAAGGTGATCGTCGACATCGTGCCGAACCACACCTCCAGCCGGCACCGCTGGTTCCGCGAGGCGCTGGCCGCGCCGAAGGGGTCGCCCGCCAGGGACCGCTACATCTTCCGCGACGGGCTGGGCTCGGACGGGGCGCTGCCGCCCTCGGACTGGGTCTCGGGGTTCGGCGGGCCAGCCTGGGAGCGCGTCCCCGACGGGCAGTGGTACCTGCACCTGTTCACCGCGCAGCAGCCGGACCTGAACTGGGCCAATCGCGAGGTCCGCGAGGACTTCCTCGGCACGCTTCGGTTCTGGTCCGACCGCGGCGTCGACGGGTTCCGCGTCGACGTGGCCCACGGGCTGGCCAAGAACCTGTCCGAGCCGCTGGAGCCGGTCAGCCATAACGGGCACATGGCCGACTGGCCGCTCCCGCACGGCACCCATCCGTTCTGGGACCGGGACGAGGTGCACGAGATCTACGCCGAGTGGCGGCGGGTGCTCGACGAGTACCGGCCGCCGCGCGCCGCGGTGGCCGAGGCCTGGGTGCACCCGTCCCGGCGGCCGCGGTACGCCAGCCCGCAGGGCCTCGGGCAGGCCTTCAACTTCGACCTGCTCGAGGCGAACTGGGATGCGGGGGAGTTCCTCCGGGTGATCACCGACAACCTCGCCGAGGCGCAGCAGCATGGCGCGTCGGTCACCTGGGTGCTGTCGAACCACGACGTGGTCCGGCACGCCACCCGCTACGCGCTGCCCTTCGAGGAGCGCCGCAGCACCCGCAACGCCAGGGACTGGCTGCTGAGCAACGGCACCTCGCTCGACCCGGACCTTGACCTCGGCTTGCGCCGCGCCAGGGCGGCGACCCTGCTGATGCTGGCGCTGCCCGGGTCGGCCTACCTGTACCAGGGGGAGGAGCTCGGGCTGCACGAGGTGGCAGACATTCCCCCGGACCTGGTCCGCGATCCGGTCTTCGCGCGCTCGGGCGGCACCGACAAGGGCCGCGACGGCTGCCGGGTCCCGCTGCCGTGGACGGCAGACGGCCCGTCGTTCGGGTTCGGCAGCGGCACCGCGCACCTGCCGCAGCCGGACTGGTTCGGTCCGCTCAGCGTCCGGGAGCAGCAGCGGGATCCGGCGTCCACCCTGGCGCTGTACCAGCAGGCGCTCAGCCTGCGCCGCCGGCTGCAGGGCGCGGAAACCCTCGAGTGGATGCCGGGCAACGGGCAGGTGCTGCACTTCGGCCGCCCCGGCGGCTGGCGGTCGGTCACCAACTTCGGGCCCAGGCCCGTCCCGCTGCCCGGCGGGACCCTGCTGCTGGCCAGCGCGACCATCCGCGACGGCCTGCTGTCCCCCGACACCACCGCCTGGATCCTCGGCGCCTAGCCGTCACGCACCCGCTGGATCCCGAGTGGCTAGCCCCGCCTCCCCGCGGTCACCTCGTCGGCGCCGCGCGCGTTGATCACCCGGTCCGCGGAGATGCCGAACTTCTCCGCCCGCACGGTCCCGTTGGACAGCCAGTCCAGCTGCCCGGGCGCGTGCGCGTCGCTGTCGATGGCGAACACGCAGCCGAGCCCGGCGGCCAGCTGCAGCAGCGGGTCGGGCGGGTCCATCCGCTCGGGCCGGCAGTTGATCTCGACCGCGACGCCGGCCTCGCGGCAGGCGGCGAAGACCGACTCGGCGTCGAAGACCGACTCGGGCCTGCGGCCGCGGCCGCCGCCGAGCAGCCGCCCCGTGCAGTGCCCGAGCACGTCCACGTTCGGGTTGCGGATCGCGGCCAGCATCCTGGCGGTCATCGGCCCGGCGGGCATCCGCAGCTGGGAGTGGACGCTCGCGACCACGACGTCCAGCGTGCGGAGCAGGTCCTCGCGCTGGTCGAGCGCGCCGTCCTCGAGGATGTCGACCTCGATCCCGGTCAGGATGCGGAACGGCGCCAGCTGCTCGTTCAGCGCCGCCACGAGCTTCAGCTGAGCGCGCAGGCGCTCGGCCGACAGCCCGTTGGCCACGGTCAGCCGGGGCGAGTGATCGGTCAGCGCGAGCCACTCGTGCCCGAGGTCGCGCGCCGCCTGGGCCATCTCGCCCGGCGGGCTGCCGCCGTCGGACCAGTCCGAGTGGCTATGGCAGTCACCGCGCAGCTCCAGGAGCAGGCCGGTGCGCTCGGCCGTCGGCTGACCCGCGAGCAGCCGGGACAGGTAGGCCGGCTGCTCGCCGCGGACGGCCTCGGCGATGACCTGGGCGGTGGTCTCGCCTATCCCGGGCAGCGACTGCAGGGTCCCGTCACGCGCCCGGCGCTCAAGCTCGCCCGCCGCCGCGCCCTCGGCCACCTGCGCGGCGCGGCGGAACGCCCGCACCCGGTAGGTCGGCGCGCCGCCGCGCTCCAGCTCGAACGCGATCCGCCGCAACGCCTGTACCGGATCCATCCCGTCCACCCTAGTAAGGTGAGCTGGTGGTCTTGCCGGCGGCCCAGCGCAACGTGACGATCGAGGACGTCGCCCGGGCCGCTGGCGTAGGCAGGCAGACGGTCTCGAACGTGCTCAACAGCAGCGGCCGGGTCGGTGCCGCCACCCGCAGCCGGGTCCTCGAGGCGGTCGCCCAGCTCGGCTACCACCCCAACCACGGCGCGCGCAGCCTGCGATCTCGCCGGACCATGCAGCTGTGTTACCTGATGTCGGCCGAGCAACTGCAGCCGAAGAACCTCATCATGATGCAGTTCCTGCAGGCGCTGGTCGCCGAGGCCGCGCGCCGGCAGTACCGGGTGGTGGTCGTCACCGGCGACGACGATCCCCGCGCCGAGATGCGCCGCCTGATCAGCAGCCGCAGCGTGGACGCGTTCGTGCTGTCCGATCTGGAGGCCGACGACCCGCGGGTGGCCCTGCTCGCCGAGGTCGGCATGCCGTTCGCGGCCTTCGGCCGGATCGCCGCCGGCCTGCCGCAGCACTGGGCCGACATCGACAACGCCGACGCCGAGGCGCAGGCGGTGCGGCACGTGCTCGACCTGGGCCTGCGGCGGCCCGGCTACATCGGGTACGCCTCGGGACACCACTGGGACGCCGAGCGCGAGGCCGGATTCCGTGCCGGGCTTGCCGAGCGCGGCGTGGCCGGCGACGGAGTCGGCCTGCTCGGCATCGACGACGACGCCAGCGCGCACGCCTCGATCCGCTCGTTCATAACGTCGGCCCGGCCCGACGCGGTGCTCACCGGCAGCGACAAGATCGCGATCATCGTCTACAGCGTCGCGGCGGAGCTGAACCTCCGCATCGGCCGTGACCTGGCCGTCGTCGGCTTCGACGGCAGCGTCGGGGCGGAGTTGCTGCAGCCGACGCTGACCAGCGTCGTGATCCCGGTCGAGGACATCGCACGCCGCGTGCTGGCCCGCGCGCTGCGCCAGGTCGGACAGGGCCCGGACGACGAGCCGGGCGAATTCGTCGCGTCCTGGCTGCGCCTCGGCGGCAGCACCCCGCAGCCCAGAACCTGACCGGGTTCGGCACCCGGATCTCGCGGCCGAACTGCGCATTCCACCCTCTTGACATTGTCGGCGGGACGCAGTTCGATAAATGGTGGAACCTTCCATCAAGGGATCGGCGCAGCCCGGGAGGCGCGATGGCCACGGTAGACCTGGATCAGATCAACAAGGTGTACGGGAACGGCTTCCACGCCGTCAAGGACCTGAACCTCGAGGTACGCGACGGGGAGTTCATGGTGCTCGTCGGCCCGTCAGGGTGCGGCAAGACGACGGCGCTGCGCATGGTCGCCGGGCTTGAGAACATCTCCTCGGGCACGCTGCGCATCGGCGGCCGCCCGGTCAACGACGTCACGCCGAAGGACAGGGACATCGCGATGGTGTTCCAGAACTACGCGCTGTACCCGCACATGACGGTGGGAGAGAACATCGGCTTCGCGCTCAAGATGCGCAAGCTGCCGAAGAGCGCGGTCGCCACCAAGGTCAAGGAGACGGCGGAGATCTTGGGCCTGGCCGACTGGCTGGACCGCAAGCCGGCCCAGCTGTCGGGCGGCCAGCGCCAGCGGGTCGCGATGGGCCGGGCGATCGTGCGCGAGCCCTCGGTGTTCTTGATGGACGAGCCGCTGTCCAACCTGGACGCCAAGCTGCGGGTGCAGATGCGCGCCGAGGTGCTGCGGATCCAGAAGCGCCTGAACGTGTCCACGATGTACGTGACCCACGACCAGACCGAGGCGATGACGATGGGCGACCGGGTGGCCGTCATGCGCTCGGGCATCCTGCAGCAGTGCGACCAGCCGCAGGTCCTCTACGACCACCCGGACAACCTGTTCGTCGCGGCGTTCATCGGCTCGCCGGCGATGAACCTGTACGAGGCCACGATCACCGCGGGCGGCCGCGGCCTGCGGCTGGGCTCGCAGCAGATCGACCTGCCGCAGACGGTGACCGCGGCCCGTCCCGGCCTGGCCTCCTACGCGGACAAGAAGGTCGTGATCGGGCTGCGGCCCGAGCACCTGCCCGCGCCGCGTGACGGCTGGACGGGGCCGACCCTGGTCGGCGACGTCGACCTGGTCGAGGCGCTCGGCTCGGAGCTTGTCGTGCACTTCACCATCGACGCCGGCCGGGTGACCGCCGAGGGGGCGACCACCGCCGACGCCGAGGCCGTCACCGAGGCCGGCGAGGGCGTGGCGCGGGTCGACCCGCTGAGCACGGTCAAGCCTGGCGAGCGCTTCACCTTCGCCGTCAACCCCGGCGGCATCCAGTTCTTCGACCCGAGCTCGGGCGAGGCGATCTGGGGCGCCTGACGGCGATCACAGCTGAAGCCCGATACAGACGGGACAATTGTCGGGGAATTTTCGGGCTTCCGGGAAGATTAGGTGCCTCCCAGGCCCCCTTTTCTTCCCAGGAGCCCGGATCTTCCCGCAAATTTGGTGTCAATGTGACAGGCGAGGGCAGCGGAACGCGGGATCTGCGTCTGGCGGGCGGGGTCGTGCACTTCGGGCAGAATTGAGGCCGTGCAGGTCGCAATGCTCGGGCCGCTGGAGGTCCGGACCGGTCCCGACCCGGCCGACGGCGCCGTCGTCGAGGTGGGCGGCGCCAGGCTGCGCGCCCTGCTGATCATGCTGGCGCTGCATCCGGGCAGGCTGGTGACCTCCGGCCAGCTCATCGACGGGCTGTGGGCCGACGAGACGCCGGCCGGGGCGGCGAACGCGCTGCAGGCCCTGGTCTCCCGGCTGCGCCGGGCCGTGCCGGAGGCGGCGATCGAGTCCCGGCCGACCGGGTACCAGCTGCGGCTCGACCCCCGGTGCACGGACGTGGTCCGGTTCGAGGAGCTTGCCGCCGCGGGGCGGGCGCAACTGGGCGAGAACCCGGCCGCGGCGGCGGCCACGCTGCGGGAGGCGCTGGCCCTGTGGCGGGGCCCGGCGCTTGCCGACGTGGCCGAGACCGACTTCGGCCGGGCCGCGATCGCCCGCCTTGACGAGCTGCGGCTGATCACGCTTGAGCACCGCGTCGACGCCGAGCTGCGCACCGGGCCGCCCGCGTCGCTGGTCGCCGAGCTCGAGGGCCTGGTGACCGCGCATCCCATGCGCGAGACCCTGGCCGCCAGGCTGATGCGCGCGCTGCAGCAATCGGGCCAGCGCGGCGCGGCGCTCGAGGTGTACGAACAGACCAGGCAGCGGCTCGCCGAGCAGCTCGGCGTGCAGCCGTCGCCGGAGCTTGCCGCGCTGCACCTGGAGATCCTGCGCGCCGACGAGCTCCCGCCGGCCAGGCCCGCTCCGCGCGCGAGCCCGGAGCCCGCCGCGGACCAGAACCCCAGCAACCTGCGGGCCGAACTCACCAGCTTCGTCGGCAGGGACGCCGAGCTCGCCCGGGTCGCCGAGCTCCTGGCCGCGCACCGCCTGGTCACGCTGACCGGCCCGGGCGGCGCGGGTAAGACCCGGCTCGCCGTCGAGGCGGCCCGCGCCGAGCTGAGCGCGACGGCGGACGGGGTGTGGCTGGTGGAGCTGGCCCAGGTCACCGATCCCGCCGACGTCGCGCCCGCCGTGCTCGGCGCGCTCGGCCTGCGCGAGCAGGCCCTGCTGAACACGCGCAGGTCGGCGTCGTCGCTCGCGGCGATGGACGAGCCGGCCGACGCGCTCGGCAGGCTGCTCGCCGCGCTGGCCGCCAGGCGGGCGCTGCTTGTCCTTGACAACTGCGAGCACCTGGTGGCCGCCGCGGCCGACCTGGCCGACCGGGTGCTCGCCGCCTGCCCGCGGGTCCGCATCCTGGCCACCAGTCGCGAGCCGCTCGCGATCACCGGCGAGGCGCTGTGGACCGTAGGCCCGCTGACCTTGCCGCCGGATCCCGCCGTATCGTCTTCGATTCATGCCGAACGGGCGGTGGTATCTCAGCCCGAGGATTACGCGTCGGTCCGGCTGCTGGCGCAGCGGGCCCGCGCCGTGCTGCCCGGCTTCGAGGTGACGCAGGCCAACGCGCCGGCCGTCGCGCGGATCTGCCGTGCGCTCGACGGCATGCCGCTGGCCATCGAGCTGGCCGCGGCCCGGCTGCGGACGATGGCCCCCGAGCAGGTCGCGGCCCGCCTCGACGACAGGTTCCAGCTGCTGACAGGCGGCAGCCGCACCGCGGTACCCCGGCATCAGACGCTGCGCGCGGTCGTCGACTGGAGCTGGGACCTGCTCGACGACGCCGAGCGCACGCTGTGGCGCCGGTTCTCCGTGTTCACCGGCGGCGCGACGCTCGAGGCGGCCGAACTGGTCTGCGCAGGCCCGGCCGCCGGTCAGCCCGGCCTCGCCGCCGGCCAGGTGCTCGACCTGCTGACCGCGCTCGCGGACAAATCGCTGCTCACGGTTCGGCACGGGCCGGACGGCGCACGGTACCGGATGCTGGAGATCATCAGGGCCTACGGCCAGGAGCGGCTGGCCGAGGCGGGGGAGCAGGACGCGCTGCGCGCGGCGCATGGGCGGTACTTCACGAGCCTGGCCGAGGGGAGCGTGCATCACCTGCGCGGCGCCGAGCAGCTTGACTGGCTCCGCCGGCTGGCCCAGGACCAGGACAACGTGCACGCGGCCATCCGCGCCGCTGCCGCGGCCGGGGACCGGCGCACCGCGGTTCGGCTGGCCGGCGCGTTCGGCTGGTACTGGCTGCTGCGCAGCATGAGGGTCGAGGGCGCCGACCTGATCGCCGAGGCGCTCGAGGTTCCCGGTGACGGGCAGCCGCCGACGGGGCTGGACGCCGAGAGGCTGGCGGGTACGTACGCGGTCGGGGCGCTGCTTGCGGAGGACACGCCGCGTAAGGACCGCGCGCAGGCGTGGTTCGCCAGGGTCACCGAGCTCACCGCGGCGATACCTGACCCGGCCGATCCGGTGCTCCGGGTGGTCGGCCCCGTCGGCGCGCACTTCGGGGCGTTCATGACCGGGGCCGGGCCGGTGCCGCCCGACGCCTTCGACGACGTGGTGGCCGATCCCGAGCCGTGGGTCAGCGCCGCCGCGCGGGTGATCCGCGGGCACGTGACCGTCAACTACGGCCGCCGTCACGCCCAGGCGGAGGAGGACTTCCTCGCCGCGGCCGGGATGTTCGAGGCGCTCGGGGACCGGTGGGGCCGCGCGATCGCGGTCGGCGGCCTGGCCATGATGGCGAGCATGCGGGGCGAGCACGCCGTCGCGGCCGGTCACTTCCGGCGGGCCGCCGACCTTGCCGCCGAGCTCGGCAGCACGGAAGACGAGCTGGGCCTGCGCCTGTTCGGCGCGTATGAGCGCTGGTCCCTCGGCGAGCGCGAGACGGCGATGGCCGAGCTCGCCGCCGTGCGGCACAGCGCGGAACGGGCCGGGCTGCCCCAGGTGCTCGTCCATGCGGCGTACCTGACAGGCGACATGGCCCGGCTGGAGGGACGGCACGACGCCGCGCGGGCCGAGCTGCTGCGGGCCGTGGAGCTGACCGGGTCCGCGAGCATGGAACGGCACCTGTACGCGAAGGTCGCCAGCGGACTTGGCTACCTGGCGGGCGCCGCGGGCGACCTGGCGGCGGCCCGCGGCTGGCACGCCGAGGCGCTGGCCGCCGCGCGGCTGACGGCCGATGCCCCGGTCATCGGGGCGGTTCTGATCGGCCTGGCCGATCTCGCGCTGCGCGAGGCCGACCCGGGCCGGGCCGCCGAACTCATCGGTGCCAGCTTGGCCATCCGGGGAACCACGGATCGTTCGGTAGAAAAAGATGAGGAGCGGGTTGCCGGGCAAGCACGTGCCGCGCTGGGCGACGCCCGCTATGAGGACGCCTACCAGCGCGGCACGCGGGTCACCATGGACACGATGCCCGACTGGTCACACCCGGCGCTTGAAGGCGCGGACGGCCAGCGGCGCGAACACGGCGGTGAACGCGGCCGCGTACAGCAGTGACTC
>JASHTQ010000540.1 GCA_030040475.1 Streptosporangiaceae bacterium | reverse complement strand
GGTGCACGCGCTTGAGGTGATGCGCGGCCAGCTCGCCCACCCGGCGGCCCGCTGTCGTCGACCCGGTGAAGGAGACGAGCCGGATGAGAGGTTCGGTGACAACCGCCTCGCCGGTGTCCACCCCGCCCGGCAGCACGTGCAGCAGGCCCGCCGGCAGGCCGGCCTCCTCGAACACCCGGGCAAGCGCGACGCCGCCGCTTACCGCGGTGCGCGGATCGGGCTTCAGCACCACCGCGTTGCCGAGCGCAAGCGCCGGCGCCACCGAGCGGATGGCGAGGATCTGCGGGAAGTTGAACGGCGCGATGACGCCGACCACGCCGACCGGTACCCGCTCGGCGAAGCTCAGCCGCGGCTGCTCGCTGGGCAGCAGTTCGCCGTAGGCGCGCGACGGAAGGGTGGCCGCCTCGTAGATCTCGTTGGTCGCGACGTGGGTCTCGAAGCCCATGGCCGGCGGGATCTTGCCGCTCTCCCGGATCCCCCACCACTCGATGTCGGCCGCATTCGCCAGCCATATGTCGGCGGCGCGGCGCAGGATGGCCGACCGCTCGGTGTGCGGCGTCGCCGCCCAGGCAGGCTGCGCGGCGGCGGCGCGCTGCGCCGCGCGGGCAACGTCGGCCGGCCCCGCGATCCCGGTCCTGCCGAGTTCCTCGCCGGTCGCGGGCTCGATGACTGCGCCGTCCCCGGCCGCCCCGCTGACCCAGCCGTCGGAGTAGATCTTGCCGCGCCAGACCGCCTCGTCCATCAATGCCATGACAGCTCCTCAGGGTACTTTCGTCCGTAAGACGAACGATAGTTCAGAAAGCGAACGCCGGAATGCCCGGTCTATGATGTCATGGACCGAGCTGGGAGGCTCTCAGTGGGTGATACCCGGGAACAGGGCCACGACGGGGACTTCGTCCAGTCGCTCGAGCGCGGCCTGGCCGTAATCCGCGCCTTCGACGCCGACCACCCGAGCCTTACCCTGAGCGAGGTCGCCACAAGCACCGGGCTGAGCCGGGCCGCCGCCCGCCGTTTCCTTCGTACCTTGGTCCAGCTCGGCTACATGCGCAGCAGCGGCAGCAGGTTCGCGCTGCGGCCCAAGATCCTCGAGCTCGGCTATGCCTACCTGTCCAGCCTGACCCTGCCCGAGGTGGCGATGCCGCACCTGGAGCAGCTGGTCGAGCAGGTGCACGAGTCCTCCTCGGTCTGCGAGCTCGACGGCCACGACGTGGTCTATATCGCCCGGGTGCCGACCAAGCGGATCATGACCGTGACGATCAGCGTGGGCACCCGGTTTCCCGCCTACGCCACTTCGATGGGCCGGGTACTGCTCACCTCGCAGCCGGACCAGTGGCTGGAGGACTACCTGGAATCGGCCAGCCTGCACGGGCTGACCGGGCACACCATCACGAGCGCGCCCGCCCTGCGCCGCGAGCTGCGGAAGATACGGGCGCAAGGCTGGGCGCTTGTCGACCAGGAGCTCGAGGAGGGGCTGCGTTCGATCGCCGCCCCGATCCGGGACGCCGACGGCCAGGTCATCGCCGCCATCAACATCTCCACCCACGCCGGCCGGCGCACGCTGAACAGCGTCGTCGAGGACCTCCTGCCGCCGCTGCTCGCCACCGCGGAGGACATCGAGCTTGACCTGGCCCGCTCCAGGACCTCGGTCCGGGCGCGCCCGAACGGCTGAGGGCTTCCTGACGTTACTCCAGCGCTTGGCGTTGGTTACGTTCTGGGAGGGGCGGGAGATTGGGGCTGGTGGGGTTGGAGAGGTAGCACGGGGGCCTCCCGGAGCCGGAAAGGGCGGGTGGGAAGCGGGAAACGGCGGGTCTCGTGGCCGTGGCGGGGTTGGGCTGTCAGACTTGCTTGCTATGCGCACGCTCGTTGTCGATCATCCTCTGGTCACGCACAAGCTCACCGCGCTGCGCGACGTGTCAAGCGACACGGCGACCTTCCGCAGCCTGACGGACGAGCTCGTGACGTTGCTCGCCTACGAGGCGACCCGCGAGATCCGGGTGCAGCCGGTCTCGGTTACCACGCCGGTCGGCATCGCCAACGGGGTCAAGCTGGCCCGGCCGGTGCCGCTCATCGTGCCCGTGCTGCGGGCCGGGATAGGCATGCTCGACGGCATGACCCGGCTGCTGCCGATGGCCGATGTCGGCTTCGTCGGACTGCGCAGGGACGAGGAGTCCCTGGTCGCGTCCACGTACGCGAACCGGCTGCCCGCCGACCTGGCCGAGCGGGACACGTTCGTGCTCGACCCGATGCTGGCCACCGGCGGCACCCTCGCCACCGTGATCCAGCTGCTCGCCGACCGCGGGGCGGCGTCGGTGACGGCCATCTGCCTGCTCGCCGCGCCCGAGGGGCTGCAGCGGGTGGCGGAGGCCTTCTCCGGCGACGACGGCGCGCCCTGGGTCCGGGTGGTCACCGCGGCCGTCGACGAGCGGCTGAACGAGCGCGGGTACATCGTGCCGGGCCTCGGCGACGCGGGCGACCGCCTATTCGGCCGGATCTAGCTTGGCCGGGTCCGGGGCGGGCCGGATTTAGCTCGGCCGGGTCCAGGCGGGGGCCGGGGCAGGGCTGGGCGGGGCGGGACGATCCCCAGCAGATACGGGCAGGGCACCAGGCCTAACGCGGCCTACTTCATGACACCGCCGGAGACCGGGGGCAGATCCCCCCTATACCCTCGGGCGGCGGATGCCTACCGCGATCAGGACCTAGCACCCTGCCGCCTACAGACAATCATTCCTGCCCTGCGGCCCGAAATCCCCGAGTCCGGGGTACCTCAGGCGACGGGATCGAAAGAGAATCCGCCTAGACTTACCAGACCGCACTCGATCGGGTGATACCGCAGGTAGGGAACGGATGCCGACGCAGACTCGGGGGATCACGCGATGGCCGTGAGCGCTCGGGTGAGCACGGCCTCGGGTCAGATGGTGCGGATCGCGGAGGGCGGGCAGCTCGTGTTCGGCCGGGGACCCGAGGTGGATCTGGCGATCGCGGCCGGGCGGGGGCTCTCCCGCCGGGCCGGCGTCGTGACCGCGATGGCCGCAGGCGCCTGGATCACCAACATCAGCCACACGCACGCGCTCTACGTCGAGGGCGACGGGTACCGGATCAGGCTGCCCCGGCTCGAGGACGACAGCGAGCCCGCCGGGGGCTGGCTGGTGCACGCGGGCACCGCGCTTGTCGGCTCGCGCGCCATGCTCGACGAGGGGCGGCCGCTCGCCGTGACGGTCACGGTCAGCCCGGTGCCCGAGGACGGGGCCGACCCGGCCGGGCCGCGGCTTGCGCTGGCCGACGGCGAGGGGACGGTGCTGCCGTTCTACCTCGACCCGATGACCAAGCTCTTCCTTGTCGCGCTGATCTGGTGCCGGCCGTGGCTGCAGGACCCGAGCGCGGCAAGGCCGCTGCCGCGCACGCCGGAGATCGCCAGGGGCGCGCTTGAGGTCACCGGCGCGTACCACGAGCTTGACAGGTTCGAGACCGACCCGGAGTTCCGCGACCTGCTGTCGGCGCGGGTCACCGAGCACATCAAGGTGCTGCGGCGGAAGATCGCCGACAACGGGCTGGCCGCCGCGGACGTGCGGCTCTCCGACGAGGTCATGGTCCGGATCCTGATCGAGCACGGCATCATCACCACGGCCGACCTCGGCCGGCTGACCGACCCGGCCTGGCGCTCCCGGCAGGAAGACCTGTGGTGGACACGGGGCTGACGTGTCGGACGGGGTCGTCGTGGCGGGTGGCGGCGGGGATGCGGGCGGGACTGCTGTGGCGAGTGGGGTGGCGGGGGCGGGGGGTGGCGGGATGCTGGGGGGTGTCAGGACGGGAGCACCATGAAGACGGTGGTGGCGGAGCGGCCGCCGGATTCGGTCACGGTGACGGTGACCTGGCCTAGTTGCAGCTGGTTGGGATAGACCTTCGTGATCGGGAAGGTGACCGCGCCGGCCGCGCTCGTGACGGGCTTGACCTGGGACGTGACGTCGAGGACCTGGGCGTCCGCGGGGGGCTGGCCGATCTCGGTCAGGTTCACGGTCACCGGCGTGGCCGGCTCGAAGCCGGCCGCCTCGACCACGAAGTCGGCGGTCTGCGAGGCCTGGCTGGTGCGGACCATGCACGCCGTCGGCACGGTGACGCCGGAGATCGGGGTGCCCTTCCCGCACACCGTGTCTGGCGCGGGCGGCGGGCCGCCAGGCGGCGGCTGCGGCTGGTCCCCCGAGCTGGTGAGCGACGCGCCGAGGATGACGCCGACCGCGATCAGGCCGGCGCCCACCGAGGCCCAGCCCGCCCAGCCCAGGTACGTCCTGATCCACCGGCGCCAGCTGGCCGGCAGCCAGCTGGGCCCGGCCCAGGCGTGGGCGAGGAGCACCCGGCGCAGCGGGCCGGGAGTCCGGGGCTTGGGCACGAAGGAGGCCGGCAGGCCGGGATCTGAGGCGTTCGTGACCTCGTCGCTGCGGTCGTCAGGGGACGGGTCGCCACCGGCCGGCAGCGGGGTGCGCTGGTACTCCGCGATCATCGCCCGGGCCGCCTCGGGCAGGTAGGAGTGCTCCTGCGCGGTGCCCGCCTCGGCGAACGGGCCCAGCCTCGACAGCACCTGCGAGGAGGTCGGGCGCGCGCTGGGCACCCGCTGCAGGCACGCACCGGCCAGGTCGGCAAGCTCGGCGGGCAGCCCGGACAGGTCCGGCGGCTCGGTCGCCAGCCGGGCGAGCACGTCCATCACCGTGTCGCCGGCGTAGGGGGCGTGCCCGGTCGCCGCGAACACCAGCGTCGCGCCGAGGGAGTACACGTCGCTGGCCACCGACGCCTGCTTGGTGTCCCTGGCCTGCTCCGGCGCCATGTACGCCGGGGTGCCGATCGCGCCGCGCGCGGTGGTCAGCGCGATCCGCTCGGCGGCCCTGGCCACCCCGAAGTCGATCACCTTCGGCCCGTCCGGCGCGACCAGCACGTTCGACGGCTTCAGGTCCCTGTGCACCAGGCCGGCCGCGTGGATCGAGGCCAGCGCCTCCGCGCAGCCGGCCGCCAGCCAGCGCACCGCGGCCACCGGCATCGGGCCGCACGCCTTCACCAGCCGGGCCAGCGACGGCGCCGGGACGTACGCGGTGGCCAGCCACGGCAGGTCCGCGTCCGGGTCGGCCTCCACCACCGCGGCGGTGAACACCCCGCTCACCTTCCGCGCGGCCGCCACCTCCTGCGCGAACCTGGTACGGAAGCCGGCCTCCTCGGCCAGCCCGGGCCTGATCGTCTTCACCGCGACCAGCCGGCCGGACGCCGAACGGCCCAGGTACACCTCGCCCATCGAGCCCGCGCCCAGGCGGCCGAGTATCACGTACGGCCCGATTCGCTCGGGATCCCACCGGCGCAGCGGTTCCCGCCCCAGCTGCGGCGTCATATCTGGCCCTCCCTGACCCCGTCAGACCCCAGACCAGTGGCCAGTTCCCATCATGCCGAATCCGCGTGCAATTGTGCAGGGCGCGACCCGGGAAATGTAACTGGTGATTGCGGGTGAACCACCGATCGTTCGGTAAAAATTGAATTTTACCTGGGATCGGCGGAAGTTAGCAGGCCGGCCGGAACCACGGCATCGCTGATTGCCCGCGCGGTCGCGAACCCCGGCTTGATCACCGTGTTGATGAGCCGCAGCCGTTCGTCGAAGCCGGCGAACGCGCTTTTCATCGCGTTGACCGTCAGCCATTCGATGTCGGACCAGCCGTAGCCGAACTCCCTGACCAGCGTGTGGAACTCCGAGCTGAGCGTGACCTGGCTCATCAGCCGGTTGTCGGTGTTCACCGTGACGCGGAAGGACAGCTGGCGCAGCACCCGCAGCGGGTGCAGCGCGATCGAGGGGGCCGCGCCGGTCTGCACGTTCGACGTCGGGCACATCTCCAGCGGGATCCTGCGGTCGCGGATGTAGGCGGCCAGCCGCCCGAGCCGGACCGCGCCCTCGGCGCTGACCTGGATGTCGTCCGCGATCCGGACGCCGTGCCCCAGCCGCTCGGTGCCGCACCACTGCACGGCCTCCCAGATCGACGGCAGCCCGAACCCCTCGCCGGCGTGGATCGTGATGTGGAAGTTCTCCCGCTTGAGGTACTGGAACGCGTCCAGGTGCCTGCTCGGCGGCCAGCCGGCCTCCGCCCCCGCGATGTCGAACCCGACCACGCCCTGGTCACGGTGGCGCACCGCGAGCTCGGCGATCTCCAGCGACCTCGCCGCCGTGCGCATGGCGGTGAGCAGCGCGTACACCGTGATCCCGCGGCCCTCGCTGCCTTGGCGGAACCCCTCGAGGACGGCCTGGACTACCTCGTCGAGGGACAACCCGCGTTCGGTGTGCAGCTCGGGGGCGAAGCGGACCTCGGCGTAGGCCACCCCGTCGGCGGCCAGATCCTCGGCGCACTCCGCGGCCACCCGGCGCAGCGCGCCCGGGGTCTGCATCACCCCGACCGTGTGCCGGAACGCGTCCAGGTAGATCTCCAGGTGACCGCGGTGCGCGCCCTCGGTCAGCCGCTTGGTCAGCTCCTCGGTGTTGTCGCCTGGCAGGTCCCGGTACCCCGTCTCGTGTGCCAGCTCGAGGATGGTCTGCGGCCGCAGGCCGCCGTCCAGGTGATCGTGCAGCAGGACCTTCGGCACGGCCCTGATCTCCTCTAGTGTCAGCATCCAACCATTGTGCTACCCGCTACGCTTCCCTTCGCTCCTCGAGGTCGGCCGGGCCGAAGGCGGCGGGGAGCAGGGCGCTCAGCTCGACGGGCCCGTCCGCGGTGTCCACGAGCAGGTGGCTGCCGCCCGCCTCGAGCAGCAGCTGGCGGCAGCGGCCGCAGGGCAGCAGCGGCGCGCCGTCGCCCGCC
>JASHTQ010000539.1 GCA_030040475.1 Streptosporangiaceae bacterium | reverse complement strand
GAAGCTGTGAGCGCGTTGAGCGCGCCGCGCTCTGCGTCTTCCGCCTCGCGTGTGCGTGTCTGAGCACCCTGCAGGTCCTCTTTGGCTTGGGCGAGGTCAAGGCGCACTTCCTCCTCGTAGTTGTGTGCCCAGTCCAGGGTCTTGCTCGCATGCCATACCTGCAGCCGGGCGACACCGGAGTCCGGCGGCTGGGCCAGGGCACGCCTGCTGGAGGCGTCCCGGCCAGCTGACCGGTACTGCTCGGCTACGACCGGCAGGTCCTTCAGCGTCTCGGTCTTGGTCTTAGCCAGCTCGAACTCGTCATACAGACGTGAGGCCTCCCGGTAATGGTTGAGTGTGACGTCCCAGCGCGCCAGGGCACGCGGCTCGGTCAGGACGAAGTCCTTGAACAAGTCGTTGATCGAGAAAATCCCCTTCGACGCCTGGGCGCGCCGCAGCAGCTGCATCGCCATGCGATGAGACTCCTCGGTGTGCCCCATCTGCAGTGCGCGGCGCAGCGCAGCATGCATCCGGGTCTGCCGGTGATCGACAAGGTCTCCGCGGGCAGCATCGATCAGGTGGCGCATCGATGCTTCCGACAGCGGGGCCGTCCCGGATCGGGTCGGCTTCAGCCCGTCCAGACGGGTCAGGTCAAAGACGTCGTGCACGAATCCGTACACGGTGCTGTTGCCGATCGAGGCGTTGTCGGTGATATCGGTGCCTACCCACGCGAGCCGGAAGGCGGTCACCCGCTTGCCGACGGCGGTGGACCAGGTGATCGCTGCGCCGCTGATGAATGCGGTCCCTCCGGGTGGGCGCAGGTATGAGGGAGTCGCGGATCGGCCGTTGTCGTCCTGATGGCTCACGGTCAGGCCGCGAGCATAGGTGTACACCGTGCGCTCGCGCTTATGCCCCCTGTCGTCGCGGGCGGCCTGGTTGAACTCCTGCGGATTCGGCATAACCACAGACGCCATCGCGTCCAGGAGGGTGGACTTGCCCCGGCCGGAAGGCCCGAGAATGGCCATGCTCGTGCGCCCGGCCCGCATCACCTGCAAGCCGGCGTAGCCGCCCCAGTTCAGGATCTGGACCTGCTCGATGCGGAACTGCGCGGCCGGGACGGTGTTCGTCACAGGTCCTCCTCGCCGTCGTCATCTGCGTCTGGGTCGTCGGCGAGAGATCTGCCGTAGACCATGCCGTCCGGTGACGGCGAGGACGCAGACCCGGCGGCCTGGCGGAAGGCCGCCTCAAAGCGGCGCATCTCATCGACTCCGACAAGGGGGACGACTACCGGGGAGATGGTGAACAGGTAGTCCACGGCCGGATCGGGTTCCAGGATCTGCCAGGGCTTGATCAGGGTGTTGACCGCGGCGTCGACCCGGCGCGAGAAGCGGGCATCGTCGCTGTCTCCGTCTTCGCGGTAGGCGCGCAGGAACTCACTGATCTGGTCGCGGCTGATCACTACTGGCCCGTCGTCGGGATCAGCGAACGCGTACTCGCGCCGCAGGAAGATCAGTACGAACGAGGCGTCTCTGGTCAGGGCCTTCTCGCGGCGCAGCATGCGCGGGACGTCGTCGCCATCCTGTTGCCGCTTGAAAGCCACCTCAGCCTCACGGTCGACGATCAGGTCAAGGTACATCTCATCCAGGCGGGCACGTACGTCACTCTCATATGCGACGGTTCCTTCCCACGCGGCGCGATTCCGGGTCCTGGAGATGTAGCGGTTCATGAGCAGGGACACCATGGCCCGCCGGGCCGTCTCGGGAAGCCGGTCACCGGCCACGTCGTCCCGGGGCTCGTGCTCAACGCCGGGGTCGTCGGCGAACCCGGCCGCATCGTCGGCACCTGGCCGCGAACTGCTCATTACTTCACCCCCGCGCGGATCGGGACAGGTTGGTGAAAGGCCAGGTGCGGCAGCAGCACAGTCAGTTCACGCTCGCGCTTTCCGCTCAGCGTCACCTGCTCGGCAACCTCCGGGTCAACCGTGCCGTACTCAACGGCCAGGTCGAGCATCATCACCAGCGACCCCAGGCGCTGGAACTCAGGCGGAGTGTGCTCGAATACCTCCGCAGCGGTTACCGCGCCACGGTCAGCCACGAGTTCGTTGATGCGCCGGGCGACGGCCTTATGACTCGTCCCCGCAGCCAGGCGCAGCGCGGCCCGCTCTGCGGCGGGCAGCTGGCTCCCGCTCGCGGTGACCGAAATCGTCACGTTCTGCGGTCCGGTATCGCGCCACAACTGCAGCTGCGAAATATCCTTAACCCCGAGCACGCCAACGCCGAGGATGTCGGCGTCAAGCTCGCGGCCGCGAGTATGCGGGTCGGCGGCCACCCAGTCTGCTGCCGCTTCGAGTGCCAGCGACGAGAGGGACAGCAGCCGCGCGTGCTGCCCGTCCGCGGCCCTGGTGAGTACGCGCCGCAAGGACGCGGTCCAGCGCACGTAGGCCTCCTGCACCTCCAGCTCGGCGCTCATCAGCGTTGAGAACATAGCTTCCAGGGATTGGCGCTGAGCCGGGGTCATGTGGTCTCGCGCATACGGTGCCGCCAGGAT
>JASHTQ010000538.1 GCA_030040475.1 Streptosporangiaceae bacterium | reverse complement strand
CAGAACCCGACCGTGACCCCCTCGTCGTTCAGCCCGGTGACCTGGGTCTGCACCGAGCCAGGGAAGTTCTCGTTCCGGTAGGTGCTCGGCGCCCACAGCTCGTAGCCCTTATTCGGGTGCCCCTGCGCACCGGATCCGAAGTAACCGGCAATCACGTCATCGTCGTTGATGCCGAGCAGCTGGTTGAAGGTCAGGTCAGCGCCGTTGTTCAAGGTCTGGAAACGGTAGCTCACGCCCGTGCTGGCGCTGGCCGTGCTGGCGCTGGCCGTGCTGGCGCTGGCCGGGCCCGCGACGGCGAAGGCTGCGGTCGTGGCGAGCGCGCCGGCGGCGGCGATCGTGATGCTCAAGCGGCGGAGTGACGCGTGCATTTTGGGGGTCCCCTCGGTTAGCCGGTGGCGGCCGATCTCCGTTCTGACCGGCCATGTCATGAGGTTAGAAATCGGCATGCGCGAGCCCGCTGCATCGTGACTGCACGCCAAAAGGCCAGGTGAACGCCGCAGGCGGCAGAAAACCGGCAATGTCTGAGGCACGCCGCACGCCCGGCAGGACCGTTCCCGCCGGAAACCGGCCAGTGTGGACTGACTCGCTACGGCAGCGGCAGAATGGAGCCGTGGGAGCGGACCGGCCCATGACCGGGCAGTTGCGCGAGTCGAGGGTCCGGGCCGGACTGACGCAGCACGAGCTGGCCGAACGAGCCAGCGTCAGCGTGCGCACGGTAAGGGCGCTGGAGAACGGCGCGGTGGCCCGCCCCCAGGCGGCCTCGCTGCGGCGCCTTGCCGCAGTGCTCGATGTCGATCCGGCCGCGCTGCTGCCGGGCTCCGCGGCCGATGCCGGACCCGTGGACATGCTCGTGCGCATTGACGTGCTTGGCCCGCTGACCGTCCGGCGGGGTCCTGCCGCGATCACGGTGGCGTCGCCGATGCTGCGCAAGCTGCTGTGCCTGCTCGCCATGCAGCCAGGCCGCGAGGTGGGTTTCGAGGAGATCATCGACACCCTCTGGGAGGGGCGGCCGCCGCGCACCTGCCGTCAGCTGGTGCACACGTACGTGGCCGGGCTGCGAAGGCTGCTCGATGACGGGACGCGGGACTCCGTGCTGCCTCGCACGGCCCAGGGATACCGGCTGGTGATCGATGCCGGCCAGTCGGATGCCGCCGAGTTCAGCGACCTTGTCACCCGGGCCGGACGCGCCGCGGCCGACGGCGCCGCGCTGTCCGCGTGGCAGTTCTACGCCGAGGCCGTGAACTGCTGGCGCGGGTCCCTGCTGGCGGGCGCGGGCGCGTGGGTGCAGGTTCATCCCGCTGCCATCGCGCTGGCCGGCCGGCGCACGGCGGCGGTGCTTGCCTGGGCCGAGCTGGGGCTGAGCCTGGGAAAGTACGGCCCGCTCGTTCCCGTGCTCCGCACGCTTGCCGTCGAGCAGCCGCTGCACGAGGGCCTTGCCGCGCGGCTGATGCTCGCCCTCGCCGGAGCCGGGCAGCAGGCCGAGGCGCTGGCCGTGTACACCGAGCTGCGGGACCGGCTGAGCGGCGAACTCGGGGTGGATCCCGGGCCGGAGATCGCCTCGGCGCACCTTCGAGTGCTTCGCGGACAGCTGCCTGGCGCCGGGCTCACCGCCGGGCTCACCGCCGGGGCCGGGCCGCAGGTCGCCGAACCCCCGGCTCAGCTGCCCATGGACTGCGCCGGCTTTACCGGCCGCGTCGGCGAACTGCAGACCCTGGACCGGATCCTCGCGACGGAGGGGGCGGCGAAGACCGCTCCTGTCGCGGTGGTTACCGGGATGGGCGGGGTCGGCAAGACGGCGCTCGCGATCCGGTGGGCACGGCGGCACCGCAGCCGGTATCCCGACGGTCAGCTGTACGCCGACCTGCGCGGGCACGCGATTACCGGGCCCGCAAGGCCGCTGGGGGTGCTGGCCGGGTTCCTCGCCGCGCTTGGCGAGCCTGCCGAGCGGATCCCCCAGGATGAGGGTCAGGCGGCGGCGCTGCTGCGCACCCGGCTGGAGGGCAGGCGGATCCTGCTGCTCCTCGACAACGCGCTGGACGCGCAGCAAGTGCGCCCGCTGCTGCCCGCCGCGCGGGGCTGCGCCGCGATCGTGACCACGCGCGACCGGATGACGGGCCTGATAGCAAGGGATGGCGCGATCGCGGTCGTGGTGCGCCCGCTGCCGGACGCCGAGGCCGCCGCGCTTCTGGTCGCCTCGATGGGCGAGCGCGGCGAAGGGGAACCGCCTGCGGTGGTCGCCGAACTGGCGGGGCTGTGCGCGCACCTGCCGCTGGCGTTGCGCATCGCCGCCGCCAACCTCGCCGCCCGGCCCGGCTACCGCCTCGCCGACTACGTCGCCGCGCTGGCCTCGGGGGACAGGCTGACCGGGCTGGCGGTGCCGGAAGACGAGCAGGCCGCGGTGCGCTCGGCGTTCGAGCTGTCCTGCGACACGCTCAAGCCCGAGCTGCGAAGGCTGTTCCGGCTGATCGGCCTGGCGCCGGGACCCGACCTCACCGCGCCCGCCGTGGCCGCGCTGGCGGGGATCGCGGCTGCCGCGGCCGAGGCGCTGCTGGACCGGCTGGTGGCGCGTAACCTCATCGACGAATATGCCCACGGCCGTTACCGGCTGCATGACCTGCTGCGGCTGTACGCGGCCGAACTGGCCGGGGCAGAGGAGAGCGCCGCCGATCGGGACGCCGCGATTGACCGCCTGGCAGCCCACGCCATGGCCGCGGTGCGGTCAGCCTCCGAGATGCTCTACCCGCACCTGCTGCACCTCCCCGGCAGCGGCCCCGGCAGCGGTCCCGGCAGCGGTCCCGGCAGCGGTCCCGGCAGCGGCAGCGCAGACCGCGCGGCTGAACCGGCCTGGGGCGCGCCCGGGTTCGCCGCCGCCGACGCCGCCCTGGCCTGGCTGAACGCCGAGCGCGCGAACCTGGTCGCGCTTGTCGTCCTGCTCGCGCGCCGCGGCGGGGCGGAGGCGGCTCTGCGCTTGTCCGACCGCCTGGCCGGGTACTTCTACATGTCGTCGAACTCCGCGGACTGGCTGGTCGCCGCGACCGCGGCCAGGCAGGCGGTATCCGACGAGGTCCCGATCGCCGTGGCGTGCGCCGAGCTGCACCTCGGAATGCTGCGCTTCATGCAGTCCCGCTACGAGGACGCCGCCGGGCATTACGCCGCTTGCACGGATCAAGCCCGCCGCGCGGGCTGGCTAGCAGGCGAGGCGGTCGCGCTGAACAACCAGGCAAGCGCCCGCTGGCACCTGGGGCAGGCAGCGGAGACGATCGAACTGCTCACCGAGGCACTCGATGTGCACCGGCGCACCGGCCGGCGGGCCGGGGAAGCCGTCACCATCGCCAACATCGCGGCCGCGTGCCTCCAGCTCGCGCGCTCCGCGGACGCGGTCACGCAGGCCGCGGCCGTCAGCGAGCAACGCCGCGAAGCCCTGCGCCTGCTCGGCCAGGCCCGTGACATTCATCAGGCGCTGCATGACCGGCGGAACGAGGCCGAGACGTGCCGGCGCATCGCCGAGGCCTACCGGGATCTGGGCGATCTCGAGCCCGCTGCCGCTCACGCCCGGCAGGCGATCGCGCTGGCCCGCGAGGCAGCGGTCCAGCGCTTCGAGATATCAGCCCACAGCACCCTTGCCACGGTCCTGGTGCGGCGCGGCGAACCCGAGCAGGGCCTCGCGGAGCACGCGCTGGCGCGGGATCTGGCAGGGAAGGCCGCCGATCCGGCCCAGCAGGCCGAGGTCCTCATGGATCTCGCGGAGAGCATGGCCTGGCTGGGCCGGCTGGAAGAGGCGCTGATCATCGCCCAGGACGTGTCAGCGGCAGCTGACCACTTCCGCATACCTCTCCTGCAACGCCGCGCAGCGCATGTAATCGCCGCGACGTCGATAACTCGCGCCAGTGCCGACGCCCCCGGCGATGTCCCCGGCTGACTCGGATCCGCCACTGGGACAAACGGACACAGAAAAACGACCTGGAGTAAGGGAACCCCAGGTCAGTACCGGGTGTGCCGCCAGGGACTCTGACGTGTGGTCCATTGGTTCCGGCCTGGATCTCATGCTTCAAGCCCGAATGCCGCCTCAAGATGATCGACACGGTTCGTAGGTCGTCGGGATGGACTGCCGCTAGGCCGAGTGGCTCAAGTGCGGAGACCGGGAAGTCCTTCGCATTCGCGGTGATGATGCCCTGCGCGCCGCCCCGGACCGCCGCGGCGACCACGTGCCGGTCGTCCTCGTCGGGCAGATGGATTCCCGGTTCGAGTTCTTCCCAGCCGGCGACCAGCGCCTCCTCGAAGGCCTCGCGCATGCTGGCGAAGCGCGTGGCGGCGCACCATGGCCGGTAAGGTATAAATGCCCTCCGCGTGGTAGGCGCTAGCCGCACTCGGAGTCGGCGAGAGCGGCCGACACGACTCGTGATTCCTGCTGGCAGCGCCCGGATTCGATCTTCGGGCACAACCTCAGACTTCTCCGACGTGAAGACGCAGGCGACGTGCCTGATCACCTCTTAGGTATCCCGCCTCGATGTCGACCGCACGCTCCGCAACTACCTCCGGCAGGTCCAGGGCCTCAGCTTCACCGTCACCCTGACCAAGTCCGGGTAACCCGTACCGTCGCCGACCAGGCCCGATCACCACACCAGGCCCGGCCACCACACCAGGCCCGGGTCCGCTGCCGCGCGCCCGCTTACCATTGATTATTTCCCGGCCAGGACAACCAGAAATAGGTTGGCCTAACCCGCGCTCAACCACAATGCCGCTGCTCCCTCGTAGACGCTCATCCTCAAGCGAATGAAGGCAACACTTAATCGGAACTTGTCGGTCCTTACGTGTGTTGCTAGTGTGCGCCCGTCGCTGAGTAGTAACACTGTGACTACTCAGCTGCCCAGACGTCCGCCGAGCCTGGAAGGGACCTGACGATGCGTCACGCAACTGACAGTGACAATGCCCGAGGAATGATCCCTGTCTATGCTATGAAGCGAGCGCCGGTTGTCGCTCTGCTGGCCATAGCCTGCACCGGCGCAGCCGTTGCCGGCTGCAGCAGCTCGCCGTCCAGCACCACGTCTGCCAGCACCACGCCCTCCGCCTCCGCCTCCGCGACCGGCAAGCCCAGCGGGGACGTGTTCGTGTTCTCTGCCGGGTCCCTCGACACGCTGATGACCAAGCAGGTCGGGCCGGCGTTCCACGCCGCGACCGGCTACACGCTGGTCGACACCTCGCACGGGTCGGGCACCCTGGCGTCCGACATCAAGAACGGGGTCGCGGTCGCCGACGTCTTCGTCAGCGCCTCGCCGGCGGTGGACGCCACCCTGGAGGGCGCCGCGAACGGCAA
>JASHTQ010000537.1 GCA_030040475.1 Streptosporangiaceae bacterium | reverse complement strand
GGCGAGCAGGCCGTGCAGGCCCTGCTCGCCGAGGAGTACGCGGTCGTCCTGCTCGACATCATGATGCCGGGGATGGACGGCTTCGAGACCGCGACCGAGATCAAGCGGCACGCCGAGACGCGCGACGTGCCGATCATCTTCCTGACCGCCGCGATCGAACGGCCCGACCACACCTTCCGCGGCTATTCCGCCGGCGCGGTCGACTACCTGGCCAAGCCGTTCGACCCGTGGGTGCTGCAGGCGAAGGTGTCGGTCTTCGTCGACCTGTACCTGAAGAACAGCCAGCTGCGCGAGCAGGCCGAACTGCTCAGCGGGCCGCCGCTGCTCGACCAGTTGTCCGGGCGGCTCGAGGCCGTCGAGGAGAGCGTGACGCAGTTGCGCTCGCTGCCCGCGGTGAGCAAGGACGCCGAGGCGGACGAGGCGGCCGCCCGGCTAGCGCAGCGTGTCGGGCGCCTGCGCGACGCCCTGGACGCCGTGCGCCACCGGGCCGGCTGAGCGCAGCGGCGGAGACCAGCCGTCGCCTGGCAGGTAGCAGCGGACCACCTTCGCCGGGACGCCCGCCACCACGCACCTGTCGGGGACGGTGCCGCGGACCACCGAGCCTGCCGCCACCACCACGTTGCGGCCGACGCGCGCGCCGGGCAGCACGACTGCGCCCGCGCCGAGCCAGCAGCCCTCCCCGATGGACACCGCGGCGTTGCTCGGCAGCTGCCTGCCGATCGGGACATCCGGGTCGGCGTACCCGTGGTTCTGGTCGGTGATGTAGACGTAGGGGCCGGTGAACACGTCGTCCCCGATCACCAGCGACTGATGCGCCACGATGTGGCTGCCCCGGCCGATCACGCAGCGGTCGCCGATCCGCAGTACCGGATCCGGGCCGAGATCCTGGCCGGGCACCATCCCCGCGGACATCGTCACGAAGGCGCCGATGAGCGTGTCCGCCCCGATCGCGATCCAGCGCTCCCCGAAAACCGACCCGGGCGGGAAGGCCGCCATCGAGCCCGGGCCGAACGCGGCGAAGCGCCGGCCGGCCGGCGTGTCCGCCGTCACGACCCCGGCCCGTTGGGTGGCCTCCCACCCCCAGTTGACCGCCCGCCACATCAGGCGGCGCAGCAAGGGGGAGGAGCTAAGAAGCGTCACGGCGGGACCCGGCGGCCGAGGCGGCCAGCTGACCGCAGGCGCCGTCGATCTCACGGCCGCGGGTGTCGCGCACCGTGACCGGCATGCCGTGCGCCTCGAGGCGGCGGACGAACTCGCGCTGCGCTGCGGGCCGGGACGCGGTCCACTTCGACCCCGGCGTGGGATTGAGCGGGATCAGGTTGACGTGCGCGAGGCGCCCGGCCAGCAGCGAGCCGAGCAGGTCGGCCCGCCATGCCTGGTCGTTGACGTCCCTGATCAAGGCGTACTCGATCGAGACGCGGCGGCCGGTGACCGCCGCGTAGTCCCATGCCGCGTCGAGCACCTCGGCGACCTGCCACCGCCTGTTGACCGGGACAAGGGTGTCGCGCAGCGCGTCGTCCGGCGCGTGCAGCGAGACCGCGAGGGTGACCGACAGGTCCTCGGCGGCCAGCCTGGCGATGGCCGGGACCAGGCCGACCGTGGAGACGGTCACCGAGCGCTGGGAGATCCCCATGCCTTCGGGGACCGGCTCGGTGAGCCTGCGAACCGCCGCGACGACGCTGGCGTAGTTGGCCAGCGGCTCCCCCATGCCCATGAACACCACGTTGGAGACCCGGCCGGGGCCGCCGGGCACCTCGCCCGCGGCAAGCAGGCGCGCGCCCGCCACCACCTGGGCCACGATCTCCGCGGTCGACAGGTTCCTGGTCAGGCCCGCCTGCCCGGTGGCGCAGAACGGGCAGGCCATGCCGCAGCCCGCCTGCGACGACACGCACATCGTGACCCGGTCCGGGTAGCGCATCAGCACCGACTCGACAAGCGCGCCGTCGAAGGCGCGCCACAGGGTCTTGCGGGTGGTCCCGCCGTCGCAGGACAGCTCGCGTTCGGCGGACAGCAGCGGGGGCATCATGGCCCGGGTCAGCGCGTCGCGGGACGCCAGCGGAAGGTCGGTCATCTCGGCCGGCGAGTCGGTATACCTGCCGAAGAAGTGCCTGGACAGCTGGACCGCCCGGAACGCGGGCTCGCCCAGGTCGGCCACCGCGGAACGGCGGCCGGCAAGCGAGAGGTCGGCCAGGTGACGCGGCGGCCGCCGGGAGCCCGCACGCCGGCTCGCCGGGGTCAGCGGGAGCTCCCGGCTTACCGCGGGGTCCGGGTCCGGGCCGGGACCCGGCCGGGCGGCGGGGTCGCGGCTTACGGCGGGGTGCGGGCGGGCGGCGGGGGGCGGGCTCGGGGGGGAGGCCTCTGCTGGTACCACTCGATTGGGCGCCAGCGGACGCGGAGGTGACACACGGCTCCGTTCGGATAAAAATAAAGAATTTTCTTGGTGCCAGACCAGGATATGGGGAGCGGCCTGCAGCGGCGCCCGGGCGGGGTGTCGACCGCGCGGCCGAGTCAGTACATTTCGTTTTATGGCCACCGTGCGCTCAGACCCCGGCTGGCGGCAGCCGGTGACGCTGCTGGAGAGCTTCAGCCCCTATGGGAGCCGCAAGGTCACGGTCGAGTTCGACGGCCTGGTCACCGCCGCCTACCTGTACGACGACGCGACGGCGATCTCGGCGACCTGGATCGCCAACCACCGGCCCGCGCCGCAGGCCATCGACCAGGCCAGGCTGGACGCCGGGCGGGCGCCGCTGATGCCCGCCGCGCGCACCAGGCATCCGGCGGGCCGGCCGCCGCTGGTCGCCGCGGCGCTCGAGGCGCTGTGGTTCGAGGAGGGCGACGGGGTGGCGATCCTGGAGCGCGGGCAGCCGGTCGCGGTGATTGCCGGCTGGTCCGACATGGACCGGGGCATGCCCGGGTACAGCGTCGATGTCATCGGCCAGACGCCGTTCGGCTGGTCGCTGGACGACGCCATGGACGGGCTGGCGCCGCGGCTCGAGCGGTCCAGGGCGTACTGGCGCTGGCGGCAGTCCGGCGGCGGGTGGGAGCAGTTCCAGCAGGCGCTGCTCGGCCACCTGCAGGCCAGGCTCGGGCCGGGCGGGCAGTACTGGGATGCCGCCGCGGGCAAGCAGCCGGCCATCGGGGTCACCGAGCGGCCGCCGACGTCGCGGCGGCCCTACACCGTCCTGTCCACGGTGGGCATGAGCTGCCAGCGGATGCCGGTCATCGAGCAGGTGCTCGACGACCCGAGCGGGTACTCGAGGATCGAGCTCGCGCTGGCCACCACGCTGCCGAGCGCGCAGGCGGCCAGGGTGTTCCTGTGGCTGGCGACCTACCCGTGGAACGCCGTCACCTGGTTCGGCCCCGGGCACAGCGTTCGCTGGTACCACGAGCCCGCCACGTTCCCGCTCGGCCGCGGCGGCGAGGCCGTCCTGCTGCTCGACTCCCCCGCCGCGCTTGCCGGGCCGCAGCCGCCGGATCTGTCGGGCTTCTCGTTCGGCGGCGACCCGGTGCGCTGGCTCTGGATCGTGCCGATATCGGAGGCCGAACGCAAGCTCGCCAAGGAGCACGGGTCCGCCGCCCTGGTCGGCCTGCTCGCCTCGCAGCAGCGCGGCTGGGTGGTCGGCTAGCGGGCAGGGACCATCAGGTAGAGCAGCAGCCACACGACCGGGGCGCAGACGAGCAGCGAGTCGAGCCGGTCAAGGATGCCGCCGTGACCGGGCAGCAGCGTGCCCATGTCCTTGATGTCGAGGTCCCGCTTGATCATGGATTCGACCAGGTCGCCGAGGGTGGCGGCGAGCACCGCGGCGGCACCGGTGAGCAGGCCCTGCCAGGCATGGCCGTGCAGCAGCAGCGGCACCGCCAGCCCGCCGGCGACCAGGCACGCCACGACCGAGCCCGCCAGGCCCTCCCAGGTCTTCTTCGGGCTGATCACGGGGGCCATCGGGTGACGGCTGCCGCGGCCCAGCGTGATCCCGGCGAAGTAGCCGCCGATATCGCTGCAGATCGTCAGGATGACGAACGTCAGGACCCGGCGCGGGCCGTCGGGCTCGGCCAGCATCGCGGCCACGAACGAGGCCAGGAATGGCACGTACGCCACGGCGAAGACGCCCGCGGTCGTGTCCTTCACGTAGCCGGCGGCGCCGCCGGGCAGCCGCCAGACGAAGACGACGATCACGGTGAGGGCGAGCGCGGCCAGCGCGGCCCGTGACCCCAGCCAGTACTCGCAGGTCACCACCGCGCCGCCGCCCGCCGCCACCGGGATGACCGGGATCTGGATGTCGCGCTTGGCGAAGGCCCCGGTCAGCTCGGCCAGGGCGATCGCCAGGGCGACCCCCATGTACAGCAGGAACGTCGCCTTGACGGTCAGCAGGGTGAGCACCACCAGGCCGCCGAGCACCGTGCCGACGCCGATCGCGGCGGGGAGGTTACGGCCGGCTCTGCTGGCTCTATCGCCCCGGGGGGGCGACCCCCCGGGATCCTCCCGATCTCGGGGGGACTGCCCGTCCCCCCAAGCCCCCCTGGCCTCCTCGGCGCTGTCCAACTTAGACCTCGAGGAGCTCGGCTTCCTTGTGCTTGAGCAGCTCGTCCACCTGGCCCTCGTAGGTGTGGGTGAGGTCGTCGAGCTCGCGCTCGGCCCGGTGCACGTCGTCCTCGGGCGCGTCCCCGCTCTTGATCATCTTGCTCAGGGTGTCCTTGGCGTGGCGCCTGATGTTCCTGATCGCGACGCGGCCGTCCTCGGCCTTGTGCCGCGCGGTCTTGATGTACTCACGCCGGCGTTCCTGCGTCAGCTCGGGCAGCACGATCCTGATGATGACGCCGTCGTTCGCCGGGTTCACGCTCAGGTCGCTGTTCCTGATCGCGCGCTCGATGCCGGCCAGCGAGTTCTTGTCGAACGGCTGGATGATCACCATCCTCGGCTCCGGGACGTGGAAGGAGGCAAGCTGGTTCACCGGGGTCTGCGTGCCGTAGTAGTCGACCGTGATCTTGCTGAACATGCCCGGGTGCGCACGGCCGGTACGGATGACGCTGAACTCTTCCTTGGCGACCTGGACGGCCTTTTCCATCTTCTCCTCGGCTTCGAGGAGTGTGTCATCGATCATTGTTCGGCTCCGTTGTGC
>JASHTQ010000004.1 GCA_030040475.1 Streptosporangiaceae bacterium | reverse complement strand
CGACACCGGGCGGCCGCCGGCCGTGCGGCAGGCCGCCGCGGCCCAGCTGGCCAGGATGGCCGCCGCCGGGGTCCGCGCGGCGCACCCGAGCCACTGGTACGCGCTGACCGAGTTGTCCGACGCGGGCCCGGTCGTGGCCGACGGCCAGGCCGTCCGGCTGTCCCCGTCCCAGGTCGAGTCGTTCACCAGGTGCGGGCTGCGCTGGCTGCTCGAGGCGGCGGTCGGCGCGGGCCGCTCGGACGTGCTTCGTCACCTCGGCACGGTCATCCACGCCGCCGCCGTGCTGGCCGCCGAGGGCGCGACCGAGCAGGCCGTGGCGGACCGGATCGACGAGATCTGGCACCACCTGGACTTCGGCAGCGCCTGGTACAGCGCCAAGCAGCGCGCGCTCGCCGAGCGCATGGTCCGCAGGTTCCTCGACTGGCACGCCGCGAACCCGCGCAAGCTGGTCGCCTACGAGCAGGAGCTGAAGGTCCGCGTCGGCCAGGTGGAGATCACCGGCCGGGTGGACCGGCTGGAGTCAGACGACGATGGCCGGGCGGTGGTCATCGACCTGAAGACCGGCGGCACCGCGCCCCGCGAGGACGAGCTTGACCGGCATCCGCAGCTGGGCGTCTACCAGCTCGCGGTGCTGCTCGGCGCGTTCGAGCAGTTCGGCCTCACCGAGCCGGGCGGCGCCGAGCTCGTCCAGGTCGGCAAGGCGGCCGGGGTGACCGCGCGCGCCAAGGTGCAGCGGCAGGGCGCGCTGGCGGAGGATCCCGAGCCCGGCTGGGCGCAGGACCTGGTGGACACGGTCGCGTCCGGGATGGCGGGCCCCGTCTTCCGCGCCACCGTCAACCCCGGCTGCCGCACCTGTCCCGTTGTCTCCTGCTGCCCGGTGCACCCCGAGGGCGAGCAGGTGGGTGGCTAGAGCCTGTCCTGGGCCGTCTTCGGCCGCTCCCTGGCCGGCCCGGGCCGCTCCCTGGCCGGTCCCTGGCCGGTTCTGGCGGCAGCCGTCACAGGAACCGGACGAGCTGGTTCTCTCCGGTGTCCTTGTCTCGGATGATCAGGTCGCGGCCCTCTCTGAGCTGCGCATCGATGAACTCATAGAGGGTAATGGCACGGTTCACGAGGTCCGTCTTGGACAGGCTGGTCCGGTCCTGTAGAGCCTGGAGGTCCGCCGTGGACTGCGGGATCAGGGCCACGGTGATCCGGTCTGATTGTTGCTGGATGGGTGTATCCGTAACAGGATTACTGCCGCCGGCGCGAGCAGGCATGGCGATCCTCCCTCCGGCAGCGAGCGCTTCCTCTCGTCTCTCCCACTGCCTCTCGTTGTGATGCAGAGCCTTCCTGTTGTGAAGGAGTACATCTCCGTTGCTGAACGGGGCCGTCACGTTGTGGTAGGCAACCCCAAGACACTATACTGTCGATCCGATGAGATTTCAACAGCTGGAAAGCATCCCATCTGAGGAAAATTTATGGCATCATGGCGCGCGATGCAAAAGGATCTTCGCCGGCAGGCCCTCGCGGCTGACATAGCCGTCATGAGCGTCGTGGGCGTCATCGCCGTCGTGGGCGTCATCGCCGTCATGGCGTCATCGGCGTCCGGGCCGCCCGGCCGCCGGGCCGCCGCCTCAGCCCGCGTTGGCGTACTTCAGCATCCGGAGGCCCTCGAGCCGCAGCGCCGCCGGGTATATCGCCTTGTAGATGTTGCAGTTGGGGGACTTGATGTCGTATCGACCTGTTGCCCTGAAGGTTGCCACCGCGCACCCGCCGGAACACCAGTAACGCCAGGTGCAGTCGCGGCAGCCTTCCTTCTCCGTGACGGCGGGGTTCTGGACCAGCGCAAGGTCCTTCCGCACCAGCTGCAGGGGGTCGTCCCTGAAGACGTCGCCCAGCGTCCGCTCGATCTCCATGTGGCACTTGGCGATCCGGCCCCGCTGGTCGATCACCACGTAGTCCTGGCCTACCCCGCACGATCGCTGGCGCGGCTCGAGCAGCTGGCCCCTGTCCAGGATCGACCCAAGCACGCTCCAGCGCGGCAACCGCTCCTCGATCACGCCGAACGCCTCGAGCAGGCCGCCGATCATGGCCTGCTCCTCGTACTGCAGGTCGGGAAATTGCGCGGAGCAGTCGTTGTCGCGGAAGAAGTTGAGGCTGAACGTCAGGTCCCGGTCCAGGGCGAACCTGACGACGTCGGCCAGGCCAGAGACGTTGCGGTTGGTAATGGTGACGGACAGGTGCGGCGGATGACCGTGCTCAATAAGGCGGGCAATCGTACGTTCCACGAACGGAAAGGACGGCCTGCCGCTGGCGAATGGCCGCTGTCCGTCATGTTGCCCGTCAATGCCGTCCAGCGAGATCATGACGCGGATATCGAGTGATTTCAGCAGGTCGATGAGGCCCGGCGACAGCTTTACCCCGTTGCTCAGCAACGTCGCATACAGCGAAATCCCGTGACGGGCAGTAAGCGTGCGAGCATATTCGTGCAGATCGAGCAGGACCTTGCGGTTCAAGCTCGCCTCGCCGCCGGCATATTTCAGCTTTATCGCCGGGAAGCCGTGGCTGACGGCGGACCGGACGATGGCTTCCACCGATGTGCGCCCGATCGCGTCGTCCATCTTCTCCGCCGACTTGTGCACGTAACAATACGGGCAGCGCAGGTTGCACGCGTTCGTGACATGAAGCCAGGCGGTCAGCAACTTGCCCTCGGCGAAGTCGGGATGCTGTTGCCTGCCGGCCGGGTGAATGAACCCAAGCCTGCTGAGGCGGTCAAAGGCGTACCGGGCATCCGGCTCGCATTCCGGCCCGGCCGCTCGCGCCTCTGTTAGGGTCACCGGCCGGCTAAAGCGCTGAAACAGACCGAGCCCGCGCAAGTTGACGACCACGGGCCCGCCCGAGCCAACCGGGTTGAACAGGAGGTAATAGTCGCCGCCGATAGGGACCTTCGTTACCTCCCGGCCGCTTACCCAGTGGGTAACGCCAGTGGCCTCAGGCGGGGGCGGCCAGGTTCGGGGCTGCAGGCTTTCGCTAACAGAGCAGGCGCAGTCTTCACAGCCATGGGGTGCGGCGGCGGCAGTTTCGGAAAGATCGAAGCCCGACAATACGATTGCCCGAGGCTCCCCTGATGTATGAGTCATGCCCTGCCGTTCGCGCGGTCAGGGTTATCCTACATGGCTGGTTCCAAGCGTGGCTAGTACAGCTCTTCCAAACGTGCCAGGAGTTGCGTCGACTCCGCTTGTCCGGTCCAGGCCCGCTGCAGCTCCTGCCTCCAGCGCGCGCGAGCGTCGGCTGGCAGCAGCCACACCAGGTCCCTGAACTTCGTGAATTCCCCCGGAATTGCCGATGCGCCGTATGAGCCCACCCAGCCGTGCGTGATCAGCGGGAATCCCTTCTGGTAATTCCTTAGCGCGATGTCGAGCTTGGTCTTGTCGCCGGCCAGTGCCTCGCGTATTGCCAGGTGGCCTTGCAGCACATTCCACCGGCCGCGAAGCTCGGGGAACTCAATGTCGGCTGCCTCGGCCTCTCTTAGCCTGTCGGCCGTCGCCGGGATTAGCCTGAGATAGCCCGGCCCCTTATCATCTGACCAAGCCCGGTAGCACAGCTCCGCGAACTCGATAAGACTCGCCATCCAGAACCATCCGTCGGAGAGCACCTGAGCTCTCTCGGCACCTTCGCGGAGGTAGTCGAGGCCGCGGTCGGGATCCCTGGCGCCGAATATCCGGCCCGCCCGGTTCAAGGCCGACGGATAGTAGCGTGCGTTGAAGATCCGGCACAGGTTCAGGGACTCCACGATGAGCGCCTCGGCCTGCTTGACGGCGTCCTCTCCCGGCGTCAGCTGCACGCCTGCCTCGATCGACTGGAAGATGCAGATAGCCTGCTCCTGGTAGATCACGCCTTGCCAGGCCGGGCTGGTCTCGCCGATAAGCTGCTCTGCCTCGGCGTAGGCGTCCCACGCCTGCTTGAACTGCCGCTGATAACGGTAGACCTCGCCCTTGACGCTGTGCGAAATTGCCTGCTCGTGGCGTCTGCCGTATCTGCGGCGGATCGTGATAGCGCTCTCCACCAGGTTGATGCCGTCGTCGTATCTGCCGCCGATGCCTTTCACGTACGCCCAGTTGGTGTGGATCGAGGCCACTTCCTCGCGAACCGCCTGGCTGTCCTGGGCGGGTGCCGTCAATATGGCGTCGCGCGCCTTTCCGTACGCCTCGTCGGCATCCTTCCAGCGGCCAATGTTGCGATAGTAGAAGCCGAGCTCCTTGTGCGCGTCCGCCACCGCCTGGTACTGGTCGGGCAGCGGGAGCTGGCTTGCCTCGGCCAGCGCCTGCAAGAAGCGCTCCTCCGCCTCCCGCACCCGCCTCGGGATGCGCATGCACGCGTTCCCCTGCAGGTTGCGCAGCCGGTGGCGGCGCTTGTGGTCCAACGGCACCGGCAGCTGGTCGAGCACGTTGATCGCGGCGTCGGGCTGTTCCCTGTCGTTGAGATAGCGGGCCATCTCCAGCCCGATGTTGACGTAGCTGTCCTGGCCTTCGCCCGCGAGCCAGTCGCGGAAACCGCGGATGGCCGCGCCCACGGTGTCGCCCAGGGCGCTCTGGCCGTCTCCGCCGGGCAGGAAGCGCTGCATCTGGAAGGCGAGCAGGTCTTCGAACAGGATGTCGTGGCGTTCCGCGGCCTCGCCGAGCAGCACCACGAAGTGCGCGGCGCCCGCCCGGGGATCCGACAGCAGCTGATAGAAGAGCTGCGCGGCCCTGAGCTGATTCAGTTCCTGCTGCAGGCGGTCCTGTTCGGTGACGCCGTGGATCAGCGCGGCGTCGTCCTCGACCACCTCCGCGGCGGCGCCGGACTCCTTCGCGTTCCAGGCAGCCAGCATGCTGTCCACGAGTGGCTGCTCTTCGCCGATCAGGGCCTCCATCGCGGCGGCCTCGTCGGCGTAGATGTCGGCGACCCTGCGCCACAGGCCCTGACGCCATTGCCGGTCCGCGTCGTCAACCTCGATGACCCGCTGCGCCAGTTCCTCGGCCACCGCATCGTGCAGCGTCACGTACTTGTCGTTGGCCCTGGGGCGGATCCATCTGATGTCGTACAGCCGCTCCCAGGCCTGATCGAGGTCGGTCACGTCGGCCGGCGGTTGCCTGTCGGCCATGAGCCGTCGCCAGATGGGCCGGTTGACGCTCTCCCGGACGACCGCCAGCCGCCTGACGACCTCGTGCCAGAATGCGCCGTCTTGATAGGGAGCCATCAGCTGGCGCTTGAAGTCCTCGGCTCGGGCCCGCCCTGCGACGGTGAAGTCGGCGTGGTAGGGCAGATCCGTCTTTATCTCCTCGAGCGTTGCCTGCGCCGCGGCCGGCATGCCGCTTTCCGCCAGGTGGTTAACCGTGAATGCGAGCCACAGCGGATGACCTTGGGTGAGATGAACAAGCTTGTCCGTGTCGTCCGCGGAGAGGCCGGCCTCCTTGGCGATCGGGGCGAGATATTCCCGGGAATCCGCTTCATTGAATGGGCCGAGCTCGACAACGGTAACCACCATCGTTGCGGACGGGTTCCGCAGCGCGCTGACAATAGGGTCCAGCCTTCCCTCGGCACCGGACGGCGAACGTCCGGAGAGGATGAATAGCGTCCTGGGCAGGGCATTCATCCACCGAATCAGGGTACGAAGCAGGTGCAGGCCGCGGATCGCTTCCACCGTGTCCAGCGTGATGACAACGACGTTGCCGGTTCCCTCGATGTAGTCCGCGTAGCACTGCGTAAAGACTGCCTTGATCCGGTTCAGGTGCTCGAGGACCATCTCGCGATTTGTCTGGCCAAGGCGACGGCGCGGCAACTCCGATACGTATTTGAAATACGGGCCGAAATACTGGCGATCCGGATCCAGCTGATGGGCGACGTACTGCTCCAAGTTCGACAGCAGCCAGTGCTGCGAGTCGTCGACGTCAACCGGATCCAGCCAGACGACGTTGGGGTCGCGCGCAAGCTTCGGAAGCTGTCGCACCAGGCGGGTCTTGCCCGTGCCGCCGTCGCCGTACAGCAGGACGGCCCGGCTCCGGCCGCTCGCCCGGACCATTGCCGCTTCGTCGGCAATTCGGCGCTGCTGATCGGGCCGCGGGACGTAAACCCGCGATTCCTCGGCGCTCATGTCAGTCATGCTCGCCCCCCGGGTTGGCGACCGCCAGAATGAGCCTGTCGAATAGACCTTCGTCACCGACCTCGCGGCGGAGCTCATCATCACTCATCATGCGCTGGACTGCATAATCCCGTAGCTCGTCCTCGCTGTAAGCGATGGATTTGCGGACCTCACCCGATAGCGTGCCGGCAAAACTGGGCAATTGATCCCCCATCGTCCCTGCGCTGGTCAGCCTCAGTCTAACCGCCTCGTGCCAGATGGCCTCCACCATGCCGTTGATCTGCTCTTTACCGGTCAGCTGACGTGCCCAGTACGTAGTGAATTCCCGTGCCCTGGCGTGGACGTCCGCGCGCTCCTGTGCAGGGCACTCCGGCGGGAAGAAGTAGCGGTAAAGGAGCCGGCGGATCGCCGGATGAATCTCGCGCCACGGCTCGTCGAGCGGGAGCAGCAGGGCCGTGTCGGCTATTGCCCGCCAAAGACCTTCGGCGTCCAACTCCGCCTCCTCGGCGATGCCGCGGAGGCGGTCGTCCTTTTTCAGGTGGTCGGTCACGTGCGACTGGGTGATGAACCGGTAGGGGACTAGGGCCCGCAGCACGGCCTGAAGCGCTTCCACCTGCTTATCCGGCTTCGCGAGCTGGCCGTCTTCGGCCGGCAGGAGACTGTCCTGGGCCAGCAGGCTGTTCTCGATATAGGGCGCGATGACCTTGCCGAATGGCTGCGGATCGTCCAGCCGCTCGATCTGGAGCCACTGCTCGTCCTGGATCCACTGCAGGCTACTGAGGACTAGCTCCGGCACGCCTTCGGTGACACGCTGCACGAACGCCGCGTCCGTCCGCAGCTCGGCGAGCGAGTGCACCACCGACATGCGGCCAGCCAGTCCCTCGAGCGCGCCCTGTAGGACGCCGGGCGCGAACCCGCCCAGCCGCAAGCCGGACAGCGCGGGACCCGGCACGAACCCGCGCCAGCCGGTGTCACGCCTGCTGGCGACGACGAACGCGAGCCTGGCGCCCCTGCCGGAATCCTGGACGAGGCGGTTGATCTGGCCGAGGTACCGCCGCAGCTCGCTGACGGTGTCCTCTGCCAGCAGTTCGGCGCTGTCCAGCAGGTAGAGGCACGGCTGGCCGGCCAGGATGACCTTCTGGGCGGCGGCCCTGATATCGTCCCCGGGGTCGGCGGACTGCCGGTGGCCGACGTCGAACAGCCGCCCGAGCACCGCCATCGCGTCGTGCTGGTAGCGTGCCGCGTCCTCATCGGAGCGCAGATCGACCATGCTGGTTACCCAGCCGCCGCGGGCCGGCTCGGCGGCTTCGGCTTCCAGGCGTTCCAGGAGCCAGGATTTTCCGAGCCCTGGCGGGCCTGTAACCAGCCAGAACTTAGCACCCGACAGGTCGCCGAGCGCGTAGAGCACGCGCTCAAGTTCCGCACCGCGATCCAGGGACTCCTGGTCGGCCGGAACGTGGCCTGGCGGCTCGGCCTGGCCGGCCGGGGCGGCCGCGCTGGCGAGGATGCCGCCGCCGAGCCTGCTCAGCGCCACATCTCTGGACCTGTCGATGGCGGTGGGCAGGTCTATCAGGAGATGACCGGAAAGACCCGAATCCTCGAGACCGGGTCCCGCGGTTACCTGCAGGACATGGATGAAGCGGCTGTCGGGATTCGCGGCGAGTAGCTGCCGCTCGCGTCGCAGGGCCACGTCAAGCTCGTGCTGGCACCGCGGCGAGGACAGGAAGCTCGGCGAGAGCAACGTGACGAAAGCCTGCGCGCGGTCGATGTCGCCAGCTTCTGCCCAGTTGGGTCCCGCGGCATCCGCCGCCGGCAGACCGGGGGAGACGAGCTCGAAACCGTGCTCATCCAGCCAGGCGGTAACCTCTCGCCCGGTGTCGCCATCCTGCTCGGCATAACTCAGGAATACCTTCGGCCCCTTCAGGTCCAGCAGGTCGTTCGCGGTAAGGCCGAAGAGCCTCGCCACTCCGTCGACTTCGCCGGCCTTGATGGGCCGTATGTCTCGCTCGATTTTGGCGATCGTGGTTCGCGCCAGCTCGCCGGCGCCGCCCTTCTGGAATTCCTGGGAGAGCCTTTCTGCGCTCCAGCCCGCGCCGAGGCGAAGCATGCGCATCCGCCTCGCGGCAAGTATTTCCTTCTCAGTCAACCACGTTCACACCCAAACGCCAGCTCGACCGTAATCATCATAGCTCCAGTTCGGCATAGGTGGAAGTACCGAATCGGAGCAACTCTACGGCTCTGGCCCGAGTGCGGTGTGGGTCCTAGGGCTTCCGTAATGAATTGGTGATATAGTGACGAAACCTGCAGGCACGGCAGGTGTGCCGGAGTCTTGCTAACCCGGATGTATCCCCATGAAACTAGTGATAGTAGATACTTCATTCGAGCAGGCGCCTTTCCTTGGCAATCGTCCCCCGATGGCTCGTTGTTCTAGACTAGCACAATGCGGAGCGTAGTCTGTGACGGGTTGGAGCGCACCGGAACGCCCGCGGACACGGCCAGGTGCCGTCGCGGGTCGCCGCAGCGGGCGGGCCAAGGCGGCGCGGGAGCGTCTGTTCGGCGGCTCCGCGCCGGGTCCGCGCCGGGTCCCCGGCGGGTCCGAGCGGCAGGAGGGCACGATCTGCGCCGCCGTCGGATCGAACGCCGTCTTGCACCGGGGACAGGCGCCCCGCTCCGCAGGCATGGAAACGGGGCGCCCGTCCCTGCCTTGATCCGCAGAACCGCAGTTCAGAGCCCAGTTTACCGGCTGGGCCGCCGGGCATACCACGAGCAGCGGCCGCTGCCGGCCGGCTTTGTTCCGAAACCGCCTTGCTCATTTGACCAATCCGGCACGATCAGGTTGGGTAGACGGCGAACATACTGTATGCTGACGCGAAGGCCTTAGGGCAAGGAGCATCCCCGGCAGGGTGGGAGGCAGCGGCGGTGAGAAACGATTGGCTTAACGAGGACGAGCACTCCGTGGCTAGCGAGTTGATCATTTCCACGGAGCCGCTCGGCCCCGACTACCTGGCCATCGTCGAAGAGCCGACCAAACGTGCCGCGCTGGTGTTCGAATTTGAGCAGCTGCCTCCGTGCCCTCACTGTGGAGCACCCCATGGGAGCCGGCCCAACCGAGCCGGCGTCCTGCTGGGTCGCGCGGTTAAGCGGCTGCTGCGCGCCATGTAACGGGGACGGCTCGTCCTGCGCGGCCAGCGCGGGTAGCGCGGCCAGCGCGTCACGCGCCTCGTGCTCGATCGGCGGCGGCACCTCGTCCAGGGCCAGCACGTGGCGCAGCGCCCGCGCGTACGCGACGTCGTAGGCCTGGTCCTCCGGCACCGCGACGTCGGGCACGACGCCGGTGCCCTGCCAGTTCGTGCCGGTGACGGGGTTGACCGAACGCGCGAACGGTATCGCGATGTGCACCGCGGGGCTGATCGGGAACGGCCGGGTCGGGTGCGCGCCGCCGCCGGTCCGCTCGCCGATCACGGTGGCCCGGCCGAGCGCCTGCAGCGTGTAGCAGAAGTCCTCGCCGCCGGAGAACGTGTGGTGGCCGGCCAGCACGTACACGGGCTTGTCGGTGTAGTGGGTCCCTGGCACGTACGGCAGCGCCCAGAACTGCCGGGTCTCCCCGGTGTCGGCGTGGAAGATGTCGTTGAGGTGGACCGGCTTGTCGCCGAACAGGTAGCTGCACCAGAAGACGACGCCCTCCGGCGAGCCGCCGCCGTTGTGCCGCAGGTCGATGATGAGCGCGTACGTCCCCGCGACGAGCTCCATCGCCGCGGTGATGGCGGGTCCCGCGTTCCCCGGCAGCGGCACCCGGCGCACGTCCAGGTAGCCGACGTTCCCGTCCAGCCGCTCCACCCGCCTGATGCCGAAGTTATCCAGCCGGCCGCGCTGCCGCATGGCCAGCCTGCGGGCCTCGTGGTCCTTGAGCTCCTCCGGATCGTCCCGCCCAGGTCCCCGCCCAGGTCCCCGCCCGGACCCCGGCCCCGGTCCTGGCGCCGGCCGTGGCTGCGGTTCTGGCCCCGGTCCTGGCTCCGGCCGTGGCTGCGGTCCGCCGCCGAGCCGCAGCGCTAGGTGCCTGTCGTCGCTGGCCTCCTGCAGGTGCACGGTGACCAGGTCGGTCAGCGCGATCACGTCCAGGTTGTCATACTCCCCGGCTGCCATCCTGGTCTCGACCGCGGCGGCGACCTGCTCGGCCTGCTCGGGGAACACGTAGTTGGATCGCAGCAGCGCGAGCGCGGCGGTCACGATCTCCCGTCCGGACATCTGCTCGCCCGCCAGCGACCCGTCGTCCGCCATCGTGATCCGGGGCGCATCGGGCCCGGCACCCTCGACGGTGAACTCGATCACCCGGGCCGAGGGCAGCCGCAGCGACACCTCGCGTCGCAGCTCCGCCATCTCATCCCCGTGCGCCCGCTCCCACTCCACGAGTGCTCTCTCGTGTTCGTCGGCCCCATCCGGCGCTGGGATAAACACCCGCACCTTTAGCTCGCCAGGCCCGATCCCCGGCTCCTCGCCGTGCCGCAGCAGCTCTGCCCGGCGCACGAGCCCGGCCGGGAAACGGTCCTTGACCTGGCGGTCAAGGACCCGCTTGACCTGCTCCCATTCCACGGCGCCTCCCGTTCCGTGACACCATCACAACGTTCCCCGCCGGATACCGGTTCCAGCGGACCTGCACAGGAGTATGCTGCTAAATAACTGTTTTTCTAGCAGTTGAATTATGCTGTTTCTTCATCTATCGTATGGTCATGGGGCCGAAGCCAGTTCTTGGCGTTGGCTGAAAGGAGGGCTGATCTCTCATGGCACTGCCGCCGGACGGGCCTACCGGGATGTTCCGGCCCGACCCGGACGACCCGCGGCCCAGCTCGAGGGCGGAGGTCTTCATCTACCTCGACAGGGATGATGCCCAGGGCAGGCCGAGGAGCCGCTGGCTCAGCTGGCTGGGGCGGCTCATGCCCGTGGCGATCGGCGCGCATCTCACCGTCCCGGACGCCGAGGCCGATCGGCTGCTCCGCACGGTGGAGCGGATAGTGCTCGCGGTCATGTGGCCGTTCGCGGTGATCGGCACGCTGTTCGGGGCCGGATCGGCGCACCTGTCGCCGATCAGCGTGACCGTCGTGGTGGTGCTGGAGATCCTCGTCCCGCCGCTGGTCTTCCGGGGTCGCAGGAGCTTAGCCGCTGACCGGGACGCCTGGCACCGGCGTCCGGTCGGCTGCGGCCGGCCGTCGCGCCGGCTCGCGCGCGATCCGGCGCGACGGCCCGGCTCGCCTGCTGCCCGCGTCGGCGGGGTCGCAGCCGTCCAGGCCCCTGGCGTGCTCGATGAAGCCATTGAACACGGTGGTGGCGGCGGCGATGGCGCCCTCGCGGGCGACGTTCTCGTCGTCGTAGCTAAGCACCGCAAGGCGGTGCTTTCCGCGCCGGGCATCGGCTGGACTGGTGGAATAGGCGCCGTCGATCTCGCGTTCGGCGGCCGCCAGGTACTCGGTGCCGCTGGTTTGCGGCGCCGGCGTGGCCAGCGCCCTGGGCAGCCGGAGGACGAGGTACCCGGGATTGAGAATGTTGATCATGTCGGTCAGGCCGCGGCCAAGCGCGCGGCCCGCCCGCCGCATGACCACCGCCTCGTGGCTGAACACGAACGTGGTCTCGTCGCGCTGGATGGCCAGCGGGGCGGCGGCCGCCTCCTCCAGGCTGGTCTTCTGGCCATTATTCAAGGCCGCCAGCTGTCCCTCGATGCGCGCGGGCACGGCCAGCGTGTCGACGTGGCCGTAGGCCTTGCGCTCCTTCGTGCTGCACAGGCACTCGTCCGCGAAGGTCGGGCCGGCTGCGGTGCTCGGCGTCGCCGATCGCGCCGCCTGGGGCTGGTCTTGCGGGTACTCGACGGCGACGTGCCCGGGCTCGGGTGCCATGCCGCGGATGCCGCGGTACATGCGGTCGTTCAGCAACAGCGCGCCGCCCACGCCCTGCCTGAACACCGTGACAAGCGCGATGTCGAGTCCGTCGAAGCTCCGCTCGTAGTAACCGTGGATGGCCAGCGCGTTGACATCGTTCTCGACCACGACGGGGACGCCGTTCAGGTCCCGGATCTCGCTGAGCACGTCCGCGAGCACCTGGTTGAGATCTACCTGGCTCCAGTGAGCGTGCACCGAGTCCTTCACCACCCCCTGGTGCACGTGGCCGCCGATCTCGACCCCCACCCCGAGGAACCTGCGCCGGCCGGGCAGGCCGGCCAGCAGTGCCCGGGTCAGGCTGCCGATCACTTCGACCAGCTCACCCACGTCATGCTGACCGCCCGTCTTGGGCGCCGTTACCTCGACGAGGCCGCAGAGCGGCTTCCTGTCCAGCCCGCAGACGATCCCGGCCAGCTTGTCGGGGCCCTCGTGCTGCTGGTCTATGTGGATTCCGACGATGGCCCACTTGTCGCTGTCGAGCCGCAGCGGCGTGATGGGAGGACCGGGCAGGCCGCTCTTCACGGTGTCTTCCGCTCTCAGCAGGTCCTCCCTGACCAGGGCATCGACGGCCTTACCCACGGTCCCGGAGGCCAGAACGCTCGGCTGGATGAGCATGTTGCCCTTGCCGATCTCGCTGCGGGGGACCGGCCGCCCTGCCACGGCCACGCGGATCAGCACTTCCCCGAGCATGGTCGAGCTACCGCCGGGATCGTGCCTGGTGCCGTCGGGCTTGGTGCCGCTGGACATCGATTCCAGTAGCCCACTCCACATCGGGTGCTTCACTGACGCCTCTTTCTTAAGCAGCAGCTCAAGACAGCGTACTACAAGGTAGCGATAGACACCTGAACAAAGTATATAAGTCTATAGTGATGAATTACTTGCTATAGCTGATCGATACTGCTAGGTTCAACCACACTGATGCTCCACTAGTACGTCAAGACTTGAGAGTGCCTCAAGCGATACATCATCAGATCGCTGACCTGTCAGCCCTCGGGGAGGCTCGAAGACGACACCTCGCCTGGCTGGCGCCCTGGCTGCCTAGACCTTCTACCTAGGGAGGGGCCAATGACGTTCTACCTCCCGCTCTGGCGGGACATCTTCGGGCGAAGCGCCGCGCTGCCGATGACGGAGGAAGAACCAACCATCGCGGCCGAGCTGTGCATCGCGTTGCTGCCGGATGACGTGCTCGTTCCCGGGGAGCAGCCGTATGCTCCGCCCGGCGAGCCGGAGGACCAGGCGGACTGAGCCGGCCACGGAGTGCCCCTGCGGGCTGTCGATCCCGCGACGGCATGAACCAAGTCAGCCGACCGGACGTTCAACAGGAGACGGCAGGTCTTGCTGCGATGACCCGCGGTAACACCGGGCACGGGCGCGGGACAAAACTGTAGAAACTGTATAACAACTGCGCTCTAAGCTTGTAAGCTGCAGCATTGTGATGTTAGTCTCACGGCAGCAAGACTGACAATACAACAGCTTAGTTCTGCAAGCCGGTGGCTCAGATTCACAACTACTGCCGCCCTGCTGCACAACTTTGAGGGATGACGGCAGACGATAAGCCGCCAGGGAGGGTCGTACACAATGCCAGCTGGTCCGGGTGGTTATCGTGTCAAGGAGGATGCTGAGGGCAGGGATGAGGCCGTCCGCCAGCCGCCTGAGCGGATCACCGTGGCCCTGATCCCGCAGTCTTCTGACGATCTCCAGCGTCTCCAGGAGCGGACCAGCTTGTCGAAGACCGACCTGGTGAACCGCGCGATCACGCTGTATGAGTTCATCGACGCGCAGTTGCGGGCAGGCCAGGACCTGATTATCCGGGACCGGGAGACTGGAGAGAACCAGCTCGTCCGGTTCCTGTGACGAGCGCTGGCCCCGCACCCCCGCGGACCAGGGTCGCGCGCATCGGGTGTGTCGCGCATCGGGGTGTCGCGAGTCATGGCCGCGCGAGTCAGGGCCGGGCGGACCAGAGCTTGGCGTGTCGGCCCGCCAACGAGAGCTCGGCAGAGGGGCTCGGCGAAACCAAATCCGGCCGGGCCGCAGTCGGCCCGGCCGTCCAGCTGGCCCCGCCAGGGGCCTTCCTCACCCGCAGATTCCCGTGCTCACCCGCGCGTCTGGTCGCCGTGACGGCCGCAGGCTGCGACGAGCACCGCAATCGCGAGTGCCAGCACAAGCTCCGCCAGCGCGATGCCGGCTAGCCCGCGGTCGATACGCAGGGTAAGAACGGCTCCGGCCGTGCCGGTAACGCCGCTCGCGACCAACCCGAATGTGGCAGCGAGCCGGTGCGCCTCGCCAGGAGGGACGATTTCCTCCGTAGTCTTCAGAATCCGGGCGTCGATCGTGAGCCGAGCAGACGGGCTGGGCTGCTCGGTGCGGCCCGGCTCGAGCTGAACCAGGCTTCCTTGTGTCATGAGAAGGTACCTCCTTGGGTCGGTGTGTCGGCGGGGGCCCGTTTCTCGCATCTAGGTCGTAGAAGCCGAGTGGCCATGCCG
>JASHTQ010000536.1 GCA_030040475.1 Streptosporangiaceae bacterium | reverse complement strand
ACGCGCCGGTCGAGATCAAGGAGGGCATGGTCTTCGCGCTCGAGACCTACTGCCCGGCGACCGACGGGCGGTCCGCCGCGCGGATCGAGGAGGAGGTCGTGGTCGGCCCCGCCGGGGTCGAGATCCTCACCAGGTTCCCCGCCCAGGACCTGTACGTCACCAACCCCTACTGACGAGACGAGACGAGACGAGGCGAGGCGTGCCGGACGCAGTACCGCAAGCCACCGCGCTCGAGCTGTACCGGAAGATGACCGAGATCCGGCTGTTCGAGAAGCGCGCGTACGACCTGTTCCTGCAGAACCTGGTCAAGGGAACCACCCACCTCGGCACCGGCCAGGAGGCGGTCGCGGCCGGGGTGTCGCAGGCCATGGCCGCCGACGACTACCTGTTCCTCACCTACCGCGGGCACAACCACCTGCTGGCCCGCGGCACCCCGATGACCCCGGTGATGGCCGAACTGCTCGGCCGCGAGAACGGCCTCATGCACGGCAAGGGCGGCTCGATGCACCTGCTCGACGCCTCCCGCGGCATCCTCGGCGCCTACGCGATCATCGGCGCGCAGCTCGTCATCGCCAACGGCGCGGCCTGGTCGGCACGGTACCGGGGCACGAACCAGGTCACGGTCTGCTTCCTCGGCGACGGCGCGACGAACATCGGCGCGTTCCACGAGGCGCTCAACCTGGCCGCGGTCTGGCACCTCCCCGTGGTTTTCATCTGCGAGAACAACCAGTACATGGAGTACACCGCGATCGAAAAGGTGACCGCGGTGCCCAGGCCGGCCGCCGACCGGGCCGCCTCCTACGGCCTGAAGCCCGCGGTGGTGGACGGCAACGACGTGGAGGCGGTGTACCACACGGCCGTGGCCGCGATCGGCGCCGCGCGGGACGGGGGCGGACCGGCCCTGATCGAGGCGGTCACCTACCGGCACGGCGGCCACTCCCGCGCCGATCCCGGCAAGTACCGTCCCGACGACGAGGTCAAGGAATGGCTGGCCAGGGACCCGCTGCCGGCCTACCGCCAGGTCCTCATCGGCCGCGGCGTCGACGAGGCGGCGCTCGACGCGATCGAGAAGGCGGCCCGCGAGGCGGTGGACCGCGCCACGCAGGAGGCCAAGGCCGGCCCCGAGCCACCGGTCAAGCTGGCCGAGACGAACGTGTGGGCCGACGGCGGCCACGCCTGGAGGAACTGATCGCCATCATCAGACCGTAAATTCAAAGACTTTTTATACCGAACGGAGCCGTGGTGGCAGTTATCACCTACCGTCAATCGGTCGCGCGTGGTATCGCGCAGGAGATGCGCAGGGATCCCAGCGTCGTCTTCCTCGGCGAGGACGTCGCGGCGGCCGGCGGGGTGTTCAAGACCACCGTCGGCCTGCTCGAGGAGTTCGGGCCGGACCGGGTCCGTGACACCCCGATCAGCGAGCAGGCCATCGTGGGCGCCGCGATCGGCGCCGCGATGACCGGCCTGCGGCCGATCGCCGAGATCATGTTCAGCGACTTCTTCGCGGTCTGCTGGGACCTGATCGCGAACGAGGCGGCCAAGATCAGGTACATGTCCGACGGCCAGCTGACGCTGCCGCTCGTCATCCGCTGCGCCAACGGGGCCGGGGTGCGGTTCGGCGCGCAGCACTCGCAGTCGGTGGAGAACTGGGCGATGGCGGTGCCCGGCCTCAAGGTGGTCGCGCCGTCGAACCCGCGCGACGTGGTCGGGCTGCTCGCCGCGGCGGTCAGGGATCCCGACCCGGTGATCTTCTTCGAGCACAAGGGCCTGTACGCGACCAAGGGCGAGGTGCCGGCGGACGGCGAGATCCTCGACGAACTCGGCCGGGCCGCCGTGCTGCGCCAGGGCGCCGACGCGACGATCCTCGCGCTCGCCGCGATGGTGCCGCGGGCGCTCGCGGCCGCCGACAAGCTGGCCGCCGAGCACGGCATCGATGCCACGGTGGTGGACGTACGGTCGCTGGTGCCGCTGGACACCAGGACGATCCTGGCCGAGGCGGGAAAGACCGGCCGGCTGTTCACGGTCGAGGAGAACCCGCGGCTGTGCGGCTGGGGCGCGGAGATCGTCTCGATCGTGGCCGAGGAGGCCTACGGCGCGCTGACCGGCCCCCCGGTTCGCATCACCACCCCTCACGTCCCGCTGCCCGCCGCGGATAAGCTCGAAGATCACGTGCTGCCCTCGGCAGACGGGATCACCGAGACCGTGCGCAAGTCCTTGGAGGAATGGTGAGCGCGAACCTGGCCGAACTGGTCGGCATCGACGTACCCACCGGCCTGCTGATCGGCGGCCAGTGGACCGGCGGGCGGGGCGGCGGCACGCTGCCGGTCATCGACCCGGCCACCGAGGACGCGCTGACCGAGGTCGCCGACGGGACGGTAGAAGACGCGCTGGACGCGGTGGGCGCCGCGCACGACGCGCTGGCCGCGTGGGCGGCCACGCCGCCCCGGCAGCGGGCCGAGTGCCTGCGCCGGACCTTCGAGCTGATGACCGCGCACGCCGAGTCGCTGGCCCGGCTGATGTCGGCGGAGAACGGCAAGGCGCTGCGGGACGCGCGCGCCGAGGCGACCTACTCCGCCGAGTTCTTCCGCTGGTACGCCGAGGAGGCGGTGCGGATGGAGGGCGTGCTCATGCAGGCACCCTCCGGGGCGAACAAGATCCTGGTCATGAGACAGCCGGTCGGCGTGTCCGTGCTCGTCACGCCGTGGAACTTCCCCGCCGCGATGGCCACTCGCAAGATCGGCCCGGCGCTGGCGGCCGGCTGCACGGTCGTGCTCAAGCCCGCCTCCGAGACCCCGCTGACCGCGCTTGCCATCGCCGGCCTGCTCGCCGAGGCAGGCGTTCCCGACGGCGTTGTCAACGTGCTGACCTCGCGGAAGTCCGGCGCGGTCGTGTCGGCGATGCTGGCTGACCCGCGGGTGCGCAAGCTGTCGTTCACCGGCTCCACCGAGGTCGGCAGGATCCTGCTCCGCGAGGCCGCCGACAACGTGGTGAACTGCTCGATGGAACTCGGCGGCAACGCGCCGTTCATCAT
>JASHTQ010000535.1 GCA_030040475.1 Streptosporangiaceae bacterium | reverse complement strand
GTTCGGGCCGCCCGCCGGTCCCTGCAGCGGGATGTAGTTGGCGATCAGGGTGACCGTGCTCGGGGCATCGGGGCTGACGAACGCGTACACGTCGGTACTGTCGGCCACCGGGTCCTTGGAGATCTCCGGCGCCTCGCGGTGCGATGACATGAATTACCTCACTGGCTCGAACTGACTTGAGACTGGCTCGAACTGCGGTCGGATAAATGGAGCGGCAGGCAGGCGAACTGCAAGCCTGCGAACTGCGGGCGGGCTGCGGCCGGGCCGATGGCGCGGGCGACCGGGTTACCGGGCGGCCCGGGCGAGCCGGGCGGCCAGGTCCGTGTCCCGCAGCCGGGTCACGCTGGTACCGGAGAAGACCTCGATGTCGCCGGTCCTGGCGTTGCGGACGTGCACCACGATCGGGTCCGAGTGGCCGGCCACGTCGCGCCCGGCCGAGGCCGAGGCCGAGGCCGACGAAGACGACGAGGCCGCGGAAGCAGACGAACTGACGGCGGCCAGGGCCGGGCTCGCGGTCGCCGCGCCGAGGGCGGAGACGGCGAGGCCCGCGGCACCGGCCGTCGCGGCCCCCTGCAGCAGCGAGCGCCGGGACAAGCCGCGTTCCGCCCGAGCGGCACGCTTTGCATCCTGACTGGGCATGACGATCCTTTCAGTGGCTGGTTGGCATGCGAAAGAACAGGCCTGTCATGAGGTAACTAGCGGTGATGGTGTGGGTACCTTCGATGGCGCTGACAGCGGGAGCGGGGACGCCGCGCCACCGGGCACCCGCCGGCTGCCCGGAACGCCCGAGGCTTGGTCACCGGCCGGAACGCATGCCTGTTCCGCCATCCCCGGCCCTCGTTGGCCCCCACATCGCCTGTCACGGGAGTGCTTCGCGGCAACCGGGCAATCGGATGGGTCAGTAATCAAAATGTTTCCTGAAATACCTGCCCGCAGATCCGGCGTACCGTGGGCAGTGAACCTCGACCGCGGCTCACGATCGGCCCGTTGCCGGGCGCGGAGGCCAGATGGGTACCGACAAGCGGCTGTTCCTCGTCGCCTACGACTACGGGATGGGCGGGCTCTGGGGTGCCATGCTCGCCCGCTCCGAAGATGAGATACTCGCGGCCTACCCCGAGCTGGCTATCGTTCACCAGCGACCCAAATGGATGAACGGCGACCAGTACATGCGGATCTGTGATCAGGAGCTGCATGACATCGACGGCGCGCCGTGGGGCATTCTCGACGTGGTCCTGGCAGATCGCCGGCGCGCCGATTAAACCGCTCAGCCCTTGCGGCCGGTCACCGCGATGCTCACGCCGAGGCCGATCATCACCAGGCCGCCGGTGCCGCCGATCATCGCCAGCCGCCGAGGGGACCGCACCAGCCACTGCCGGACGGTGGCCGCCACGACCGCCCAGACGCTGTCCAGCACCAGCGCGATAACCGGGAACAGCACACCGAGCACGATCAGCTGGGCCTGCACGGGCCAGGCGCCGGAACCGGACGCGACGAACGACGGCAGCACCGCGACGAAGAACACCAGCGACTTCGGGTTGGCCGCGCCGACCATGAACCCGTCCCCGACCGCCCGCCACGGCGAAACCGGCGTCATCCGCGCGGCGACCGCCGCCGCCAGCGACCGCCGGTGGCGTATCGCCGACACGCCGAGAAACACCAGGTAAAGGGGCACCACAAGCCGAAACGCTAGACAGAAAACGCCCCGCTAGGCAATCCACTTCCAGTCGGTGATCTCCGGCGCGTCCACGCCCTCCTGCCTGGTGTAGGCGCGGCAGGTGATCCGCTTGTCCGCCATCAGCTGCCGGACGTGCCCGGCCGAGCCCGCCAGCCCGGGCACCCGGTCGATGACGTCCATGACCAGGTGGAACCGGTCCAGGTCGTTGAGCATGACCATGTCGAACGGCGTGGTCGTGGTGCCCTCCTCCTTGTACCCGCGGACGTGGAAATTGGCATGCCCGTTCCGCCGGTAGGTCAGCCGGTGGATCAGCCACGGGTACCCGTGATAGGCGAAGATCACCGGCCGGTCCACGGTGAACAGCGCGTCGAACTCCGCGTCCGACATCCCGTGCGGGTGCTCGGTCGGCGGCTGCAGGCGCATCAGGTCCACCACGTTCACCACCCGCACCTTCAACGCGGGCAGGTGCGCACGCAGCAGCGACACCGCCGCCAGCGTCTCCAGCGTCGGCGTCTCCCCGCAGCAGGCCATCACCACGTCCGGCGCGCCCACCGCATCGGACGACGCCCACTCCCAGATCCCGGCGCCCCTGGTGCAGTGGATGATCGCGTCGTCCATGGACAGCCACTGCGCATGCGGCTGCTTGCCTGCCACGATCACGTTGACGTAGTCGCGAGAACGTAGGCAGTGATCGGCGGTCGACAGCAGCGTGTTCGCGTCCGGCGGCAGGTAGACCCGGATGATCGAGGCCTTCTTGTTCACCACGTGGTCGATGAAGCCCGGGTCCTGATGGCTGAACCCGTTGTGGTCCTGCCGCCACACCAGCGAGGAGAGCAGGTAGTTCAGCGACGCCACCGGACGCCGCCAGGGCAGGTCGCTGCTCACCTTGAGCCACTTGGCGTGCTGGTTGAACATCGAGTCGATGATGTGGATGAACGCCTCGTAGCAATTGAACAGCCCGTGCCGCCCGGTCAGCAGGTAGCCCTCCAGCCACCCCTGGCACATGTGCTCGGACAGCACCTCGAGCACCCGCCCGTCCGGCGCCAGGTGGTTGTCCCCCGGCACGATCGTCCCCTCGAAGGCGCGATTGGTCACCGAGAAGACCGCGCCGAGCCTGTTGGACTCGGTCTCGTCCGGCCCGAACAGCCTGAAGTTCGACGGGTTGGCCGCGATCACGTCGCGCAGCCAGCCGCCGAGCACCCGGGTGTCCTCCGCGTCCACCGAACCGGGCTCCGGCACCGCCACCGCGTAACCGACGAAGTCCGGCAGCCGCAGCTCACGAAGCAGCTTCCCCCCGTTGGCGTGCGGGTTCGCGCCCATCCGCCGGTCACCCTCCGGCGCGAGCGCGGCGATCGACGGCACCAGCGCGCCGCCGGAGTCGAACAGCTCCTCCGCCCGGTAGGACCGCAGCCACGCCTCGAGCTGCGCCAGGTGCTCCGGGTTGGTGCGAGCCTCGGCGATCGGCACCTGGTGCGCCCGCCAGGTCCCCTCCACCGGCAGCCCGTCCACCACCTTCGGCCCGGTCCACCCCTTCGGCGTCCGCAGCACGATCACCGGCCACGACGGCCGGCTGGCGTCGGCAGAGGCGGCCCGTGCCCGCCGCCAGATCGCCCGGATCTCCCCGATCACCACGTCCATCGTCGCCGCGAGCTCCTGGTGCACGACCGCCGGGTCGTCGCCGGCCACCACGTGCACCGAGTACCCGTACCCCCGCAGCAGATCCTCGAGCTCATCGGAGGGAATGCGCGCCAGCACGGCCGGGTTCGCGATCTTGTACCCGTTCAGGTGCAGGATCGGCAGCACCGCCCCGTCGCGCACCGGGTCAAGGAACTTGTTGGCGTGCCAGCTGCCGGCCAGCGGCCCGGTCTCCGCCTCGCCGTCGCCGATCACGCACGCCACGATCAGCTCGGGGTTGTCGAACGCGGCCCCGTAGGCGTGCACGAGCGAGTAGCCGAGCTCGCCGCCCTCGTGGATCGACCCGGGCGTCTCCGGCGCCGCGTGCGACGGGATGCCGCCGGGGAACGAGAACTGCCTGAACAAGAGGCCCAGCCCGGCGGTGTCCTGGGTAATGTGCGGGTACAGCTCGGTGTAGGTGCCCTCGAGGTAGGTGTTCGCTACCATCCCGGGCCCGCCGTGCCCAGGCCCGCAGACGTAGACGACGTCCAGGTCGTGCGCCTTGATGACCCGGTTGAGGTGCGCGTAGATCAGGTTGAGCCCCGGCGTCGTGCCCCAGTGCCCGAGCAGCCGCGGCTTGACGTCCGCGGGCCGCAGCGGCTCGGCGAGCAGCGGGTTGCCGAGCAGGTAGATCTGCCCCACGGACAGGTAGTTCGCCGCGCGCCACCAGGCGTCGATCCCGTCGAGCTCGTCCCGGGTCAGCGGTCCGTGCACGGCCGTGGTCTCAGTCATCTAAACCCCTTTTTTATCCAGAACGGGCCGTGGTGACTCTCCCGGCTTCCCCGCCTCGTCCCAAGGGTATTTTCCCGGCTCCGGTCCCTCGCCGCCGCCCTGCCCGCAGACGTTCACCTGCTCGCCGTCGCCCCGAAACCGCCTTCGCCATGAGAAGATTGCGGCAGGTTGACCGCCCTGTGCACCATCGGTGGTGGTGGCGCGTCATTGAAGCGGATAGCGCGGCGAGAGGCGCCGCTCCGGAGGGGACGTCATGAGTTACCAGCAACCACCCGATGACCCGTACAACCAGCAGACCAGGGCGGCGTCCTGGCCGGGCCAGCCCGCGTATCCGCCGCCGCCGCAGCAGGGCCAGCAAGGTCCCTACCAGCAGCAGCCCTACCAGCAGCCGCAGCAGCAACAGCCGCAGCAGCAACAGCAGTACTACGGCTCCGGCGATGCGCAGAACGCCTGGCCCCAGCAGGGCCAGCCCTCCGCCCAGGGGGGCTACCAGGCCGGCGGCCAGTCCTCCTACCAGGCCGGCGGCCAGGCTTCCTATCAGCCCGCGCCGGCCACGGCCGCCTACCCGGTCCAGTCCGCCGCCGCGGGCTACCAGGCGCCTGGCTACCAGGTCCAGGCTCAGGGAAGCCGCGGCGGGCACCGCCAGGTCGGCGGCAAGCAGTACGGGCTGCGCGGCGCCGAGTCCGTCTGGTACGTCCTGTTCTGCATCTACTTCGGCGCGGCGTACTTCGCCAAGATTCCGAGCAAGAAGGCGGCCTGCGAGATATTCAGCGAGCTGCAGATCGACGGGCAGGGGCAGGGCCAGGCTTACTCGCTGAACGGATGGGAGACCTTCTGGTACATCCTGATGTGCCTCGCATTCGGCAGCGGGTACTTCCAGAAGGTGTGGGCGAAGAAGTCCCTGTGGGAAATGGTCAACATGATGCGGGCCGCCCCCGCCGACCAGATCCAGGCGCTCACCCGCGCCCTTACCCCGACGGCCCCCCAGTACCCGCAGCGGTTCTGACCGGATGGCGGGCCGCCCGACGCCTGACCGGCGAGTGGCATCCCGCCCAGACGCTGGCCGACATGCCTACCATGCGCGAGCACGCCGGCCAGCCCCCGGCCGAGGGTCCCGTCAGGCCGAGGGTCCCGTCAGGCCGACGGCACGGTGACCACCGGCCCGTGCGCGTGGTTCAGCAGCGCGTGCGTGACCGCGCCCGGGCCCTGCGGCCCGTGCCTGCCGATGACCGTCAGGTCGGCGCGGGCGGACAGGCCCGCCAGCGCCCGGCCCGGGTGGCCGCGCACCACGTCCTGGACGACCTGCACGTCGGGGTACTTGCCGCTGCACGCCTCGACCGCCGCGCGCAGCGCCTCGCCCGCCTCGTCCGCGATCGCCTGCGCGGCGGGGGTCGAGAACGAGATCCCGGCCCGGGAGATGTCCGACTCCATCGTCCACGCGTGCACCGCGATCAGGCTGGCGTGCCGCAGCGCCGCCTCCTCGAACGCGAACGTCAGCGTGGCGCCGCACTCGTCGACGTCGCCGATGCCGACCGCGACCTGCCGCTGGATGGCGTCGCTCTCGTCCCTGATGACCGCGACCGGGCAGGACGCGTGGGTGGCCGCGTACCTGCTGACGGACCCAAGCAGCAGCGCGCCGAACGCGCCGCCGCCGCGCGACCCGACGACAAGCAGCAGCGCGCCTGCCCCGCTGTTCGTGACCGCCTCGGCCGGCTCGCCCTCCAGCCGGTCGGTGTCGATCAGCAGGCCGGGGGCCGTCGCGGCCGCGTGCTCCGCCGCCTTGGCCAGCGCCTTGTCCCGGTTCTCCTCGATCGCGTCGGTGACCGTCGCAAGGTCGGCCGAGCCGTGGCCGTGGCTGGCGGACATCCGGGGGAGCAGCGCCGCGGCGGAGACGATCCGCAGCGGCGCGTCGTGCAGCACGGCTTCCCGCGCGGCCCAGCTGACCGCTCGCAGCGATTCCTCAGATCCGTCCGTAGCCGCCACGATGGGCTTTACCGACACGATGCCCTCCTCGCCAGACCCGGATGCCCCGGGTAACTTGCGTCAGAATTAACCTCACCGCCATCATGATCGTGCGCCACCCGCGGCGGCAAGGTGTAGTTCGCCGCGCCGGCGCACGCTTGACACCCGCGCGATGACCCTGTTGCCGCGGGTCCGCTAGGCCTAGCATGATCACCAAGGTAGTGATGTGGCCATAACAGTAAGGGAGGACCCGAATGCCAGGAATCCTCGTCGGAATAGACGGTTCCGGTCATTCACAGCGTGCCCTCGAATGGGCGATGAAAGAAGCGTCGCTCCGTAACGTGCCGGTTACCGTGCTGGCGGTGCATCAGGCCGTCAGGGGCTTTTTCTCCGAGACGACGAACTTCCCGGGTGACGCGGAGCTGACCGAACAGGTACGCACGGCGGCGCAGGCGGAGACCGACAAGGTGCTCAGCCAGCTCGGCGACGCGCGGCCCGCCTCCATCACGGTTACGGCCGTCAATGGTCTCCCGGTCGAGGAGATCGTCAACGCCTCCAAGGACGCCGAACTAGTCGTCGTTGGCTCGCGCGGCGCCGGCGGGTTCTCTCGTCTGTTGCTCGGCTCGACCAGCGCTCAGGTCGCCGAACACGCGCACTGCCCGGTCCTCATTGTCCCGCCGGAGAATCGCGGCTGAAAAAGATCAAAAGCCTTTTATAACAGAACGGGCAGTGGTTCGAGGTCTCATACCCGGGACTCGAGCCACGGCCCGTTCGGCTAAATTTAAGCAACGAAAGCGGCGGGACCCTGGGGTACGGCCGGTACCATCCCCAGGGTGACCCAGACCGACCCGGTCCTCGTGCTCAACTCGGGCAGTTCCTCGGTCAAGTTCGCGCTGCTGGATCCGGCACGAGGCGAGCGCGTGCTGGACGGCCTGGCCGAGCGCCTGGGCACGCCGGACGCGACGCTGCGGATCCGCCGCCATCCCGCCGAGCCGCTGCCCAAGGGCGCGACGCACCGGGACGTGGTGGCCACGGTCCTTGACCGCATCGGCGACACCTCGCTGGCCGGGGCCGGCCACCGGGTGGTGCACGGCGGCGAGCGGTTCACCGCCTCCGTGCTCGTCGACGACGAGGTGATCGACGACATCCGCTCGTTCATCCCGCTCGCCCCGCTGCAGAACCCGGCCAACCTGGCCGGCATCGAGGCGGTTCGCGCGATCAGGCCGGGCCTGCCGCAGGTGGCCGTGTTCGACACCGCGTTCCACCAGACGATGCCGCCGAGCGCCTACCGCTACGCGGTGCCTGCGGAGTGGTACGAACGGCACGGCGTGCGGCGCTACGGCTTCCACGGCACCAGCTACCGCTACGTCAGCGCCCGGGCCGCCGAGCTCCTCGGCCGCCCGCTCGCCGACCTGCGCCTGGTCATCGCGCATCTCGGCAACGGCTGCAGCGCGGTCGCGGTGCGCGACGGCGTCTCGGTGGACACCACCATGGGCCTGACTCCGCTGGAAGGCCTCGTCATGGGCTCCCGCTCCGGCGACGTCGACCCGGGCCTGTTCGGCTACCTGGCCGCCAGGGCCGGCCTGACCGTCGAGGCGGTCACCGGCGAGCTGAACACCCGCAGCGGCCTGCTCGCCCTGTCCGGCGTCGGCAACGACATGCGCGCGGTCCAGGACGCCGCCGGGCAGGGGCACGAGCAGGCCAGGCTCGCCCTCGACGTGTTCGTGCACCGCCTGGCCAAGGCCATCGCCGGCCTGGTCACCACCCTGGACCGCCTGGACGCCCTGGTCTTCACCGCCGGCATCGGCGAGAACAGCCCTGTCGTCCGCGCCGCGGTCCTGGCCCGCCTCGGCTTCCTCGGCCTGACCGAAGACCCCGCCGCCAACGCCAACCACGGCCGCTCAACAGCCGGCCGCATAACCGCCCTCCCCGCGGCCGCCCCTCTGCCCGCTACCGCCCCTCTGCCCGC
>JASHTQ010000534.1 GCA_030040475.1 Streptosporangiaceae bacterium | reverse complement strand
ACCGGCTCAAGGCGGTGCGCGCCGCCGTGCGCGCGGCCGAACTCGACGCCGTGCTGCTGACTCCAGGCCCGGACCTGAGGTACGTCGTCGGCTACGACGCCAAGCAACTCGAGCGCCTGACCTGCCTGGCGATCCCCGCGGACGGCGATCCTGCGCTGTACGTGCCGCGGCTGGAACTGGCCGCGGCGAAGGCGTCGCCGGCCGGCGCGCTCGACCTGGAGATCATTGCGTGGGAGGAGACGGACGATCCGTTCCGGATGGTCGCCGGCGGTCTCGGGCTGGCCGGAGGCGGCCGCGCCGTCGGCCTCTCGGACCGGATGTGGGCGCTGTTCGTGCTCAGGTTCCGCGACGAGCTGCCAAGGGTCCGGCTGGCGCTGGCCTCCAGCGCGCTGCGCCCGCTGCGGATCAGGAAGAGCGCCGCCGAGGTCGCGGCGCTGCGGGAGGCGGGCGCGGCCATCGACCGGGTGCACGCGCGCGTCCCCGGCTGGCTGCGCCGCGGGCAGACCGAGCGGGCCGTCGGCGCGCTGATCACCGAGGCGATCCTGGCCGAGGGCCATGCCGCCGTCGATTTCGTGATCGTCGCGTCCGGCCCGAACGCGGCGAGCCCGCACCATGAGGTCTCCGACCGGGTCCTGCAGGACGGCGACGCCGTGGTGGTGGACATCGGCGGCACGATGCCCTCCGGGTACTGCTCGGACAGCACCCGGACCTACGCGATCGGCACGCCGGCTGAGGAGTTCACCGCCTACTACTCGGTGCTCTTCGACGCCCAGGAGGCGGCCTGCGCCGCCGTGCGGCCTGGGGTGAGCGCGGAGTCGGTCGACGCGGCGGCGCGCGAGCCCATCACCGAGGCCGGCTACGGCGAGGCGTTCATCCACCGGACCGGGCACGGGATCGGGCTCGAGGTGCACGAGGACCCGTACATCGTGGCGGGCAACCGCGAGCCGCTCGAGCCCGGCATGGCGTTCTCCGTGGAGCCGGGGATCTACCCGGGGCCGCACGGCGCCAGGATCGAGGACATCGTGGTCTGCACCGCCGACGGCTTCGAGCGGCTCAACAACACCACGCGCGAGCTGGTCGCCGTCGGGTAAGCGGTCGGGAGACCCGGGAGGACCCGGGGGGCCGGGCGGGTCGGTCCGGCCCTGATGCTCGGCCAGGAACCGCTCGAACTGGGCCGCGAGCTCGTCGGCGGTCGGCATCGTCTCGCCGTCGGACAGCAGGCCGCCCGCGTCTGCCTCGTCCGGCGAGGTCTCGGCCGCGGTGTCGTACTGCTGCTCGAGCGCGCGGACCAGCTCGGCGACCTCCGCGGACTCCGCGACCTGCCGCTCGATCGCCTCGTTCGTGCGCTCGGCCGCCTCGCGGAGCTCGGCGTCGGGCAGGTCCAGCCCGGTCGAGGTGGTGACGGCGCCGAGCAGCGCCAGCGCGGCCGGCGGGTAGACGGCCTGGGCCAGGTAGTGCGGTACCTGCACGGCGAAGCCGAGCGCGTCCCTGCCCGCCTCGCCCAGGCGCAGCTCGAGCAGGGCGGGGGCGCTGCCCGGCAGCTGGATCCTGTTCGGCAGCCGCTGATGCCCGCTGACCAGGCCCTCGCGGGTGGCGTGCGCGATCACGCCGAGCGGGCGGGTGTGCGGCGTGCCGGCCGGGATGCCGAGGAAGCCGATCGCGGGGCCGAGGCCCAGCCGCGCGGTGACGGCGAGCACTGCCTCGGTGAACAGGTGCCATTCGTGATCGGGCTCCGGCCCCGTCAGCAGCGTGAAGGGCCGCCCGCCGGGGTCGCGCAGCAGGTACAGGCTCAGCTCGGGCGGCTCGTAGCTCTCCCAGTGGTTGCTGTCATAGGTCATGATCGGCCGCCGGGACCGGTAGTCGATCAGCCTGTCGACGTCGAACCGGGCCACGGTCTCGTGCGGGAAATTGCGCACCAGGTGCTCGGCGAGCAGGCGGCCCGCGTTGCCCGCGTCGATGAAGCCCTCCAGGTAGTGCAGGAGCGGCGCGTCCGCGACGTCGGGCGCGGCCGGACCCAGCTCGTAGAGTTCCTCAGGATTCCGCGGCATCCATACAGTCTCGCATGGAATCGCCCGGGCCTAGGCGGCCGGCGCCGCGGCGGCTTGCGTCGCCTCCGGGTGCCCGATCGCCAGGCCGGTCTGCGGGTCGAAGAACTGGAGGTTATGCGTGTCGACGCTCAGCTCGAGCGGCTGCCCGGGCCTGACCCGGCTGCGCGCGGAAACGCGGGCCGTCCACAGCGACTTGCCTCCGGACAGCGCGGCCGTGGCCTCGTCCACGTCGTCGTCGCTCTCGGCGGCCTGGGCGAGGCTCTCGTGCTCGACCGGCGGCGCGTCGATCGTGAAGATCACGTTGATCTCGCTGCCGAGCTCCTCCGTGACGCCCGCGGTGATCGCCATCCGCCCGCTGCCCCCCTGGCCGTCATTGATGCTGGCGTCCTCGAAGTCCGACGGCCGGATGCCGACGATGACCTGCTTGCCGAAGTAGCTGGCGAGCTGGGGGTTGGCGTCGATCTCCGGCTGGGGCACCGAGATCTTGTAGCCCGCGAACGTCACCGCGGGCCCGTCGTCGCGGGTCAGCTGCGCGTCGGCGAAGTTCATCGCGGGCGAGCCGATGAACCCGGCCACGAACAAGTTGACCGGCTTCTCGAACAGCGTCTGCGGCGTGTCGACCTGCTGGATCCGCCCGTCGCGGAGCACGCAGACGCGGGTGCCGAGCGTCATGGCCTCGATCTGGTCGTGCGTCACGTAGACGGTGGTGACGCCGAGCCGCTCGTGCAGCTGGTTGAGCGACGCCCGCATCGACACGCGCAGCTTGGCGTCCAGGTTGGACAGCGGCTCGTCCATCAGGAAGGCCTGCGGCTCGCGGACGATGGCGCGTCCCATCGCGACCCGCTGCCGCTGGCCGCCGGACAGCGCGGCAGGCTTGCGCTTGAGGTACTGCTCCAGGCCGAGCATCCTGGCCGCCTCGTCGACCCGGCGCTTGATCTCGTCCTTGGGCGTCTTGCGCAGCTGGAGGCCGAAGGCGAGGTTCTGCTCCACGGTCATGTGCGGGTAGAGCGCGTAGTTCTGGAACACCATCGCGATGTCGCGGTCCTTGGGCGGCAGGTCGTTGACGATCCGGTCGCCGATCTGGATGGTCCCGCCGGTGATCTCCTCCAGGCCGGCGATGGACCGCAGCGCGGTCGACTTGCCGCTGCCCGACGGGCCGACGAACACCATGAACTCGCCGTCTTTGACGTCGAGGGTGAGGTCGTCGAGGGCCTTGAAGCCGCCCGGGTAAACCTTCTCTACGTGCTCAAGGATGATCTGTGCCATGGCCGCAGCGTAACTTCGGCGTGTCGGCCGGGTAAGGGGGCGCGGGGCGATGTTACAGGAGCGTAAACGGCGTGATCATTCCGTTATATTGTAATGCCGCCGTGCTTTACATCCGGAGCGCTACCGTGTCGACGTGGAGGAGATCGATCGCAAGATCGTGTCGTTGCTCGCCCGCAACGGCCGGATGAGCTTCACCGAGCTGGCCAGGCAGGCCGGCCTTTCGGTGTCCGCGGTGCACCAGCGGGTCCGCAGGCTCGAGCAGGACGGCGTGATCAAGGGCTACGTCGCGGTCTTCGACCCGGACGACGTGGGACTGCCGCTGACGGCGTTCGTGTCGGTCAAGCCGTTCGACGCGGCCGCCCCGGACGACCTGCCGGCCCGGCTCGAGCACCTGACCGCGATCGAGGCCTGCCACAGCGTGGCTGGCGACGAGAACTACATCCTCAAGGTCCGGGTGACCTCCCCGGCCGCGCTCGAAGACCTGCTGCAGCAGATCCGCACGATCGGCGGCGTGTCGACCCGGACCACGGTGGTGCTCAGCACCCCGTACGAGAACCGCCCCCCGGACCTTTGAAGGGCTCCGCCCAGCGTTAGCCGACGAGGAAAACGCGCGACGCCGGGATGACGGGGACGTCCGCGCCGCGAGACACGATCGCGGCGGTCCCGCGGTAGCGGCGTACCGCGGATGCAATCTGGCCGGCGGACGCGGCCACCACCGTGGAGCCGCTCATGAGGGCGAAGTCGAGCAGCGCGGTGTAGGCGGGCCCCGGGCCGCATGGCGGCCCGGCGACGACGACGTCCCGGCCGGTCAGCCGCGCGCTCAGCCCGCCGGGATAGTCGATGGCGGCAAGCCCGAGCGCGTCCGCGGGGGTGAGCTCGGCGCCGCGCAGCGAGGTGAGGCCGGCGCCGTTTCCCGCGCCCTGGCCGTGCCTGGCGACCTCGAGCAGCGAGCTGAACGGCGTCGCCCCGGTCGCCTCGGCGGTCTCTCCGAACGCGAGCACCTGCCGCACCCAGGAACGATCGGCCGCCTGGCTGGCAAGCTCGGCAAGCTCATCCACCGTGATCATCAGCCGCGCGCCGCACGCCTTGAGCTGCGCGGCGAGATCGGCGCTGTCATCCTCACCTGGTTCACGCCTGACGGGTACCGGGATGGCCCCGGCTTCCCTGATCGTGTGCACCGCGACCGCGTGGCGGGCCGCGTCCTGCACCAGCACGCCGACGGTGTCGCCGGGTGTCAGGCCCCTCCTGCGCAGGCCGCGCGCTGCCGCGCGCACCGTCTGGGCGAACCGCTGCCACGAGGTCACGGTCCCGTCCGCCGCGTCTATGAGCGCGGCCCGGTAGCCGGCCTGATCGGCGACCCGCAGCACGTGCTCGGTAATTCGCCGCTGCGACAGGCCCGCCCGCGGTGTCTGGGGGTCCTCCTCGATGCTCACCCCGGTGCCGATCCCGCCTTCCACCACAACCCCTCCCATCCAGGCTGCGTTAAGGGGCGGGTCCCGGAGTGGGGCCGGGACCCGCCCGGTCGCTACCGGCCCGCCGGTTCCCACCCCCCCATTGGGAACCAGCACGGCGCCGGGAAACCTGACCCGCCGCCTGCGTCCGGTGACGACGAATGAACGTTAACCGGCAAGGGGGTCGCTACACATGGGCCGAACTGTGCATTCAGGTATGCAGATTGATGGGCGCTGATCAGCGGCCGGCCGGGCACCGCGTGCACATATGCAGGCGGGCGGTCAGCTCGGCGGCTCGTGCTTGGCGGCCCATGAGGCAACTTGTGTACGCGAGTTGAAGCCGAGCTTGGCCAGGATGTTGGCCACGTGCCTGGCGGCCGTCGCCGGGCTGATCACGAGTTCGTCCGCGATTTCCTTGTTCGACAGGCCCCTGGCGATGAGGAGCACGATCTCGTGCTCCCTGGCGGTAAGCGGGGAGGGCGACCGGTGCGCGCCCGCGTCGTGGCGAGCCCCGCCCGTGGCGGCCAGCCGGGCGGGGTCGGTCCAGGCGGCCTGGACGGCCGGCTTGGGCCCGTTCGCCCCCGCGGTCCCTGGGTCCAGGCCGAGCGCGTACGCGGCGGCGTCGTCCGCCGTCATCTCGCGCCCCTCGGCGAACAGCGCGGCGGCGGTGGCTGCCCCGAGCCGGCCGCGGGCGAACTCCAGCACCTCCTCGATCCTCGAGCCGGTCGGGTGACCGAGGGCCTCGCGCAGCTGGCAGGCGGCACCAGCGAGCCGGGCCGCCTGCTGCGGCTGCTGCCGGGCCGCCGCCAGCGCGGCGAGCGCCTCAAGCCCGCGGGCGATGCCCAGCCGCTGCCCGCTGGCCTGGTTCAGCCGCAGGGCCTCCGCGAGGCGCTCCTGGGCCAGGCCGAGATCACCGCGGAACAGCGCGATCCAGCCGACCCCTGCCAGGCATTTGGCCACCTCGGGCCAGGCGTCGAGCTCGCGGAAGACCTCGGTGGCGCTCTCGAAGTGCTCGACGGCCGCCTCGGCGTCGCCGCGGGCGCGGGCCAGCGAGCCCATACCGTACTCCACCTGGGCCACGCCCCAGCGGTTGTTGTCGCTCAGCACCTCAAGCGCGGACTCGTACGCGCGCAGGGCCGACTTCAGCTTCCCCTGCCGGATGGCCACGGCGGCCTTGGCGGCGCGCGCTATGCCGGCCTCCCAGTCGTTGCCCGCCGCGGCTGCCGCCTCGATGGCCTCGTCCACCAGCGCACTGGCCTCGGCCAGCCGGCCCGCCCGCAGCGCGGCCTGGCCCATGTTCCGCAGCGCGGTCGGCACCGGGAAGCCGTCGCCGCAGGACCGGCTCAGCTCGAGGCTGCGCTGCGCGCAGTTCACCAGCGTGTCATAGTCCTGCAGGTCGAAGGCTATGTCGGCGCGGGTAGCCAGCGCCCGCCCGAGGACCAGCGGCGGGACGTCGCCGGCCTGGCGGGCCAGGAACCTGTCGAACCAGCTGGCCGCCTCCCGCTGGTCGCCGTGCGGTACCCACAGGTTGATCAGGCCGGTGCACAGCCGGAGGCCTTCGGCGGCGTCCCCCCGGGACAGGGAGGTGCTCAGCGCGGAGCGCAGGTTGCCGTACTCGGCGATGCCGAGCCGGTAGATGGCCAGCCGCACCGGCCAGGGCGGCTCGCCGCGCCGGAACATGTACGCGACGGTCTTCTCCACCAGGGCGAGCACGCAGTCGCGGTGCCGCAGCGACAGGCTCGTCTCCTCGCCCGCGGCGGCGAGGCGCTCGGCGGCGTACTCCCTGATCGTGTCGAGCAGCCGGTACCGCGCGTCGCCCGCCGCCTCGCCGTCGAGGACCACTAGCGACTTGTCGATAAGGGAGATGAGCAGGCCGAGCACCGCGTCGGACGGGATGGCCTCGTCCGAGCAGACCTGCTCGGCCATGTCCAGGTTCCAGCCGGAGAACACGGCCAGCCGGCGCAGCAGCGTCTGCTCGGCGTCGTCAAGCAGCTCGTAGCTCCAGTCCACGGTGGCCCGCAGCGTCTGCTGCCTGGCAGGCGCGGTCCTGTCGCCGGAGTCGAGCAGGCCGAACCTGTCCCGCAGCCGGTCGGCGATCTGCTCGATGGACAGCGCGCGCACCCGGGCGGCGGACAGCTCGATGCCAAGCGGTATGCCGTCAAGCGTCCGGCATAGCCGGGCCACCGAGGCCGCGTTCTCTTCGGTCAGCGTGAAGCCGGGCCGGGCTCCCGCGGCCCGGGCCGCGAACAGCTGGATGGCCTCATGCCCGGTCAGGTCGGTGCCCGCCGCGTCGGCCGGCGGCAGGCCCAGCGGCGGCACCCGCCACACGGTCTCGCCGCGCACCCGGAGCGGCTCGCGGCTTGTCGCCACGATGCGCAGCCACGGGCACCTGGCCAGCAGCATCTGGACGAGCGTGGCGCAGTCGCTGACTTCGTGCTCGCAGGTGTCCAGGATGAGCAGCATCCGCCGCGAGCGCAGCGCCTCGGCCAGCGTCTGGGGGAGCGGCACGCCCTGCTCCTCGCGGACTCCGATCGTCGCGGCGACCCGGTCGGCTACCTGGCCGTGCCAGTCGGCAAGCTCGACCAGCCACGCTTCGTCCAGGCCCGTATCGAGGCCCGCGTCGTCGTCCGCCGGATCGGCCGGGCCGGTCACCACGTCACGCGCGAGGCGGATGGCGAGCCGCGTCTTGCCGATGCCGCCGGGACCGCTCAGGGTCAGTGCGCGCACCTCGCCGAGCAGCCTGGCCAGCTCGGCGAGATCGCGCTCGCGGCCGATGAAGCTGTTCGGCTCGGCTGGCAGGTTGCCGCTGAGAAGCACGGTGGCGGACGGCATAAGCCCTCTCGTGGTCGCATTCTTGAAAGGGGTATCACCATAAGTCTCTCACCATGGGAGTTCGCTCGCAGCGTAGTCGCCGGTTGGTGCGGATATGACGACGGGAACCGCCTGTGAATACCGGACCCGGCCGTAGTACATGACCTTCACAAGCGCCCACCACCGCGACCCTGGCCTGGCGTCCGCCGGAACGCTCGCGCCGAAGCGCAGCACCGTGGTGGCCTGCGGCGCGACGCTGAAATCCTGCACCGGATGCCCGAACAAGGGCCAGCTTCCGAACGGCGATACCAGCTGCGCCTCGCCGCGTAGCTCGGACGCGAGCCTGCTGGTGAGGCCGACGAGCAACTCGCCGGTTTCGCCGGGGGCAAGCCGCAGCTCTTGCGTGGCGACGGCCAGCTCGACCTCCGCCTCGCCCGCCTGGTAGTCGGCCTGCATCACCATGATGGCCTCCTCGGGCGGCAATCCGGGGTCGGGCCAGCGGGGCTCGCCGACCGCGACCATGGCCGCGTCCTCGATCTGGCCGCCCCGCCCGTCGCCGGCTCGCGCGGCCACGAAGTAGCGCCCGGGCCCGGCGCCCGGGGCCGCGCGCACCGTCAGGTCCCAGGCCGCGTAGCCGCCGGGGTCGAGCCGGTAGCCAAGCGG
>JASHTQ010000533.1 GCA_030040475.1 Streptosporangiaceae bacterium | reverse complement strand
CAACCACGTTGTCCTATCGGTCAGGGTGCCACAACCACGGCTTCGGGGCTGTGGCGGATGAGAAGATTGGTGTTGGTGGTCAGCGGGCTGGCCAGTCGGCGGTACTTGGGCTCCCGCCTGGTCAGCCGTACCCTTGTTGCTGCTTGCACCGAGGACACCGACGGCACTAGGGAGCGACATGCACCACGAACTCCAGGCGCTGGCCGATCCCCGCGCCGTAGCCCGGGTCGGCGCGGTATTCGTGGCCGAGCGCGCCCGTGCGGCGGCCTGAGGACCCGGTGGCGGGCCAGCCAGGCGGTGCCCAGGGCATCGAGCGTGCCCGGGGCATCGAGCGGGAGAAGCAGGTCGCCGCGGAGGCGGCGGCCGAGCTGGTGGAGTCTGGCATGACCGTCGGGCTCGGCACCGGCTCGACGGTGGCGTTCCTGCTCCCCGCCCTGGCCCGCCGGTCGCTCGATATCGTCTGCGCGGCCACGTCACCGCGCACCGAGCAGGCCGCGCGCAAGCTGGGCCTGCGGATCGAGGACGTCGCGCGCATCGACCGTTTCGACATCACCATCGACGGCGCGGACCAGATCGCCCCGGACGGCTGGCTGGTGAAGGGCGGCGGCGGCGCGCATACCAGGGAGAAGATCGTGGCTGCGGCCGCGGACAGGTTCGTGGTGATCGCCGATTCGACCAAGCCGGTCCAGGCCCTGCACAGCCCTATCCCGCTCGAGTTGCTCTCCTTCGGGCTGCTTGCGACGATGCGCCGGGTCGCGCCTGCCTCGGTGCGCGACGTCCCGCTCAGCCCCGACGGCGGCGTGATCGCGGACTACCACGGGCCGGTGGACGATCCGGCTGCCCTGGCCGTCCGGCTGTCGACGACGCCCGGGGTCGTCCAGCACGGCCTGTTCCCGCCGGAGATGGTGGCGACGGTACTCGTAGGCCGGGGCGAGTCGGTCGACAGGACCGACTTCAAGCACTTGCCGGCCAGCCCCTCATCGTCGAGCTCCTGACCTCACCGGACCAAACTGGAGGAACGATGGCCCCGTCCATCCGACTGTTCCTGGCCGATGTCGACGGCACGCTGGTCACCAACGACAAAGTCCTCACCGATCGGGCCATCGCCGCGGTCGCGAAGCTGAGGGAGGCCGGGATACTCTTCGCCATCACCAGCGGCCGCCCGCCCCGCGGCATGTCCATGCTGGTCGACCCGCTCAAGCTGACGATGCCGATCGCGGCCTTCAACGGCGGCGTATACGTCCACCCCGACATGTCGGTGATCGAGCAGCAGACCATCCCGGACCAGGTGACGCCCACGGTGATAGAACTGCTCGGCGCCCACGGTCTTGACGTGTGGATTTACCGGGGCGCGGACTGGTTTATCCGGGACAAGAACGCACCTCACGTGGCGCGCGAGTCCTGGACGGTCAAATTCGACCCGACGGTGATCGACGGGTTCGGCTCCGTATCGGACGGAGTGGCCAAGATCACCGGGGTCAGCGATGACTACGACGCCGTCCAGAAGGGTGTGGACGCGGTACGCGAGCGCTTCGGCGACCACGTGTCGGCGGCCAGGTCTCAGCCGTACTACGCCGATGTCACCAATCCCAATGCCAACAAGGGCGCCGTCGCTCAGTATCTTTCCCGGACCTACCAGATCCCCCCGGAGCAGATCGCCACGATTGGCGACCAGCCCAACGATGTGCTCATGTTTGCCCACTCCGGGCTCAGTATCGCCATGGGTAACGCGAGCCCAGAGGTCCAGCGAGCCGCCCGCCGCGTCACCACGTCCAACGAGGACGAGGGCTTCGCCAACGCCGTAGAGCGGTTCATCCTGGCCTGAGCCTCAGTCAGAACCGGCTCCGCGAACGGAGTCGATGTCTCGTTGGGTCCCGTCTAGGCCACCGAGCGAAAAGATCGTGGAATTTCGGGCTTGGTGGAAGATCCGGTGGACGGGATGCACGATATTCGCACAGCGTCCGTACCGGGAGGCGATCCTCGCGCAGGAGGTTTCAGGCTTTACCTGGGGTTTTGCGCGGCCGGGCGGGATGCCGCGGAGTAGGGGTCGTGGTCGTGATTTTCGGGTGTCTGCTGGTCTTTCGAGCCGCGGTGGCCGCCGGTCGGATGCGGCGGCTCCGCTATGCGTCCCGCCGCTTGATCACCCAGAACGTGACGCCGAGCAGGACGGCGGCGAGTACCACGAAGATGCCGGTCTCGATGCCCTGGAAGGCCCAGAACCTGCTGGCGGGCTGGTAGGTCACGTACGCCCGGTAGCCGTGCGCCGACATGCAGGACAGGACGCCGTGGAGGTTGGGGCTGGCCCCGCCTATGAATTTCTGGCATGCGGCCGGGACCGGTACTCCGTCGGCCCCGATGGCGTTGGCGAGGGGGCTGGACGCCGAGGGCTTGCCGTTCGCGCCGACGACGCCCTGGCTGACTGTCAGGTAGGACCCTGCCGGCGTGAAAGGCGCTGTGAGCTTGTAGTACGCGGTGACCGGGGTCATGTAGCGCGGCCGGAGCCACAGCGCGGTCAGTGCCCGGAGCGCGGCGAAGCCGGCCAGCGTGACGGCCAGAGCGGGCAGGGTGCGGCGCAGCAGCGCGCCGGCGCAGATGCCCAGGGCCATCGCGAAGATGGCGTAGCCGACCGGCACGATGTCGGTGACGTCGAACCGGTTGACCTGGAAGGCGTCGGCCGTCAGCGCGTTGTCCGGTCCGGACCACCAGGTGACCAGGGCCGAGACCGCGCCAGCGAGAACGGCCGCGCCCAGCAGCAGCCATCCGGCCCTGATCGCGAGCCAGCGCCGCCGGGTGATGCTCTGCGTCCAGGCGAACTGGTTCGTGCCGGTCTCCAGCTCGCCCGCCACCATCGGGACGCCCCAGAACAGCCCGGGCAGCACCGGCACCGCGGACGTCGCGACGACAAGGGACGCGATGGTGGGGCTGCCGAGGGAAAGGTTCGAGCCGGCCAGGCTGGCGCAGGTGCCGTTCTTCGCGCACCCGGCCAGGGCAGAGTGCCATACCTGCGCCGCGTGCAGCCCGGTGGGCAGCAGCACGAGGACCAGCACGGTGAGCAGCGCGGCGGCGAGCGCGGCCTGGTAACGGTACTGCTGCCAGGTGACCCAGGTCATCGGTCTCCTCCTACCGCCGACAGGCCGGCGGCCTGGGGACCGGCGCCGTGGCGGGCCTGGCCCTGGCTCATGTAGCCGATCACGATCTCCTCCAGGTCCGGTTCTTCGACGGCCCAGGCGGGATCGATTACCGGGCCGTTCAGCTTGACCAGCAGCGTGGTCTGCCGCGCGGTGGTGTCCTCCTGCACGATCGCGTGCGTCCGCGCGATCGCCGTGGTGTCCTTGCGCGGGCCGGTGAGGACCCGGTGCTCCGCGAGCAGCGTCTCGACGTCGCCGCACAGCTGCACCCGGGATTCGGCCAGCAAGATCAGGTGGTCACAGACCCGCTCGATGTCCGCGATCAGGTGCGAGGACAGCACCACGGTCAGGCCGCCGTCCGCTGCCGCCTCAGCCAGGGTGCCCAGGAAGGTCCGCCTGGCCAGCGGGTCGAGCGCGGCGAGCGGCTCGTCCAGGAGCAGCAGCCGCGGCCGCTTGGCCAGGGTGAGCGCGAGCGCGACCTGGGCGCGCTGGCCCCCCGACAGGGTGCCCACGGGCCGGTCCAGCGGTATGTTCAGGCCGCCGAGCCGGGCCCGCGCCGACTCGCCGTCCCAGCGCGGGTTCATGTGCGCGCCCATGCCGATGTGGGCTTCGGCGGTCCGCCGCCGGTACAGCGGGGCCTCCTGAGCCAGGAAACCGATCTCCGCCAGGTACGCCGGGTCCTGGCGCGGCGTCCTGCCGAGCACGGTGGCCTGGCCCGCGGTCGGCTCGGCGAGCCCGGCGAGCAGCCGCAGCAGCGTGGTCTTGCCCGCGCCATTCGGCCCGACGAGCGCGGACATCCGCCCCTCGGGAACGCTGATCGTGCAGTCGCTCAGCGCGGTCACGCGGCGGTACCGCTTGGTCAGCCCGGTGGTCTCGATCACGGCGGTCACGCGATGTCCTCTTCGGCGGGCGCCTGCAGCGTGGCCCGCACCAGCGACTCGATCGCCTCGTCATCCAGCCCGGCGGCGCGCGCCTGGCGCACCCATCCGGCCAGCGCCCGGCCGAGCAGCGAGTGCGTGCTGGGCGGGGGACCCGGCGGCCGGGCCCGCACGAACGTGCCCTGCCCGGCACGCGCCTCGACCAGGCCCTCACGCTCCAGATCACGGTAGGCCTTCAGCACCGTGTTCGCGTTCACCACCGTCACCGCGACCACCTCCCGCACGCTCGGGAGCTGGTCGCCCACGTCCAGCACCCCCATCCGCAGGGCCTGCCGCACCTGCTGCGCGATCTGCTGGTACGGCGGCACTGCGGACCGCCCGTCCACCCGGAATCTGATCATTCAGGTGCTCCACTGTCTTAGGTTGCTACGACAGTAGGTCACCGTCTCCGGCCACGTCAAACAACCCGCGATCCGCGCGGGCGGCATCCCCTCTCGCCGGGCCGCCCCAGCATGACCCAGCCGACGCCAAAGACGATGAACCGCACCCGCCGTTGACCGAGCGATCAGAGGCGGATCGTGGCTTCGATGGTCAGCCGACGACCAGGCCGGGCGTGTGCAGGGTTGGTGTGGCCCCTTTTACGGTACCCAGTGGCCCCGCTTCGTCCCTCCGCGGCGCCCGGACGTGGTGCCGGTGTGGCGCTGAGCGGTCTGCGGTGCAGCCGGGGCCTCCGGGCCGCGGCCCGAGGGGAATGAAACCCCGGTTCCACTACCTCCCAGGGTGCTGAAAGCCGGGTTTCATTCCGCAGCGGCGGCTCCGCTCAGGCCGGCGCGGGGGGGTGATCGATATTGGGTGGCCTCGCAGCGCCGGGTTTGCGAGTATGCCGCCGATGGATACTTCGCAGGAATACCTCGAGGCTTACGACCGGCAGCTGCGGACGGACGCCGAGACGCCCGGCGCGATAGCGGTGCGGCGGCTGGGCCCGCTGCGGCTGGTGACCTTCGCCGACGGGCGGGGGTTCGTGACCTACCAGGACCTGGACGGGGCCGGCGCGGCGAGGATCGCCGGGTGGGTCGGGGAGGCCCTGGCGCACTACCGCGCGGATCCGGGGATCATGCGGGTGGAGTGGAAGACGCGGGGGCATGACCGCGCGCCGGGGCTGCACGACGCACTGATGTCCGGCGGCTTCGCGCCCGGCGAACCGGAGTCGGTCATGATCGGCGAGGCGCGGCTGCTGGCCGCCGGCGTCGCGCTGCCGGATCACGTCGGGCTGCGGGAGGTCAGGTCGGAACCGGACGTCCGGGCGATGTGCGCGATGCAGGCCGAGATTTTCGGTGACCCGGACGGCGGGGAGACGGCGAGCGCGGTGCTGCGGAGGCTGGCCCGCGGGGACGGCATGCAGCTGTGGGTGGCGGAGGCCGACGGGCAGATCGTCAGCGCCGGCCGGCTCGAGCCGGTCGCCGGGACCGAGTTCGCCGGGATCTGGGGCGGGGCCACGCGGCCAGAGTGGCGCGGCCGGGGGATCTACCGGGCGCTCACCGCGACCCGGGCGCGCTCAGCGCTCGCGCTGGGCAAGCGGCTGATGCACAGCGACTCGACCGAGTTCTCCCGGCCCATCCTCGAGCGGGCCGGGCTGATCAAGGTCTCCACCACGACGCCCTACATATGGCGCCGGTAAGGACCTCCGGCCGCCTTGCCGCGGCCGTTGGCCGCCTTGCCGCGGCCGGGGGCGGGTCTGCATTAGATGCTCGGTGGAACACGGTGGAACGAGATGGACCGCCGCAGTCACGAGAGCCGTTTCGTAACGTCTTGTTCCTACCTGGGGGAGACATGACCGCGATGCCGCGCCGCAGCGCTGCTCGCGACGGTCGGGGCCCGCGGCACTGGCCAGGTGCCGTTCTGGGCCGGGCTCGGCGTCGCGGCCGTCGATGTCGTGCTACCCGACGTGGGCGGGGATGTATTGACGCGCGAGACGGCGCGCGCGGGACTTCGAGTCCCGTTCTGCCGCCCTCCTGCCCTCCTGGAGCGGGTGTCCGGGCGGCGCCAGCCTGCCGCGTCTCTTCACCAGCATCGTTAACCAAGTCGCCCAGAGGTAGCACATGTCCTCAATGCATTTCGGCTCGCCTGACCAGAAACCTGCGCCCGCCGGTCCGACCCCGCCCAGGTCCGCACCAGCCGGATCTACGGCGGTCGCGCCCGCTGAGGAGCCCGAGGCGAGTGACCAGCCCGATCTGACGATCCGGACCAAGAGTGCCGAATACCAGTTGCGGGCGGGGACCACGTACCGCGTCGGCAGGGACCCGCAATCCGACATCGTCCTGACGGACGAGCGGGTGTCGTGGTCGCACGCGGTGCTGAGGGTGGATGCGGGTGTATGGATCCTCGAGGATCTCGGCAGTACCAACGGGACGTTCCTCGGGATGCGGCGGGTCGACCGCATCGAGATCAGAACGGAATGCGTGGCGCGACTGGGCACGATGGCAGAGGGATCGGTCCTGACCTGCATACCTCAGCTGAAAACGATCTCCGCAAACCTGAGCAGCTTGCCCGCCGACGTGAACACCGGCCGTCCGCCGGCGGCGACCGCGCTGGCTCCGGCGGTTCGGGCGGCGACCCCGGATGCGCCGGCCGGGCCGAGCGTGGACCAGCGCCCGTCGTCGCGGACCAGGCTGCCCGTCTCGAGCCTGCGGATAGGCCGCTCGCCCGATAACGACCTGGTCCTGGCGGACCTCAGCGTTTCACGCCATCACGCGGAATTGCGCAGATGGGCCACGGACAGCTACGAGATCGTCGATCTCCGCACCCATAACGGGACCTATGTAAACGGCTGCCAGGTCGCCAGCGCGAAACTGACAGAAAATGACATTATCGGCATCGGGCGCTCAACATTCCGGCTCAAGGGCGGCGATCTGAGGCAGTACGTCGACGACGGCGAAATCACCATCGCCGCCCAGGAGCTGATGGTTAAGGTGGCGAGCGGCAAGGTGCTGCTTGACAAGGTGACGTTCCCGATTCCGCAGAAATGCCTGCTCGGGATCGTCGGCCCCAGCGGCGCGGGCAAGTCCACTCTGGTGGGCGCGCTGACCGGTATACGTCCCGCCGATACCGGCACGATGCTATATGACAACCGCGACCTCTACCAGAATTACGACGAGCTCCGGCACCGGATCGGCCTGGTCCCGCAGGAAAATATCCTGCATACCCAGCTGACGGCGCGCCGCGCGCTGCAGTACTCCGCCGAACTCCGTTTCCCCTCCGACACCCAGCCGGATGAGCGCGACGCCCGTATCGACGAGGTGCTGACAGAGCTCGGCCTGGCCGCGCACGCGGACACGCGCGCCGACCGGCTATCCGGCGGTCAGCTCAAGCGGGTCAACGTCGCACAGGAACTGCTGACCAAGCCGTCCCTGCTGCTCCTGGACGAGCCGACCTCCGGCCTCGATCCCGGCCTGGACAAAGCGGTCATGCAGCAGCTGCGGGACCTGGCCCACGACGGCCGGACAATTATCGTGGTCACGCACAGCATGGCGAACCTGGACACCTGCGACCGCCTGCTCGTGCTGGCGCCCGGCGGCCGGGTGGCGTTCTACGGGCCACCCGGCGAGGCACTGCGCTACTTCGGCCTGCCCGGCTGGGCCGAGGTGTTCCAGGCCTTCGAGCTCGACCCGGCCCGCGACTGGGCCGGCGAGTTCACCAACTCACCCGCCTATGCGGAGTGGGTGCAGATGCAGCGCCCCAAGCAGGTCAGCCAGCCCAGCCATCCGCAGCCGGCGGCCGCGCCGCCGCCGCGGCGCCAGGGCTGGCTGCGGCAGACGCTCACCCTGGCCCGGCGGTACGCGCGGGTCATCGCCGCCGATCGCGGCTACCTGCTGTTCATGGGACTGCTCCCGATCATCCTCGGCGTTCTGATCCGCTTCGTGCCGGCGGCAGAGGGCCTGGCAGGGGTGCCCGGCACCAACCCGGACGCCCAGGAACTCCTGCAGATACTGGTCATCTGCGCCTGCCTCGCCGGGACCGCGAGCTCGATCAGGGAAGTGGTCAAGGAGCGCCCGATCTACGTGCGGGAACGGGCGGCCGGCGTGTCTTCCGGTGCCTACCTGTTGTCCAAGCTGCTCGTTCTCGGCGTCATCAGCATCGTGCAGTCGGTCTTGATCGTCCTGCTCGGGCTGGCCGGCCGCCCGCTGCCCGCCCATGGCGCCTTCCTGACCAGCCTCCCGCTCGTCGAGCTGCTGATCGCGATCGCCGTGCTCGCCATCGCCTCGATGTGCCTCGGGCTGTTCGTGTCGGCGCTCGTGAGCACGTCGGAGAAGGCGATGCCTTTCCTGGTGCTTCTCACCATCGTCCAGATCGTCCTGTCCGGTGGCGTGATCCCGCTGGCCGGAACGGCAGGGCTCTCGCAGCTGTCCTGGATAGCCCCATCCCGCTGGGCCTTCGCCGCGGTGGCGGCGACCGACAACCTTAATATCCGCGCCCCCGGCAGCAGCGACCCGCTGTGGCGGCAGACGCCAGGGGGCTGGCTGCGCGACGTGGGCCTCACGATCGCGCTGGCGGTGATCTTCTCGCTGCTCGCCTGGATCCGGCTGCGTCGGCTCGGCCCGCGCCGCCGCCGCTGATCTTCCGGACGAGCCGGCGGTTACCGGCCGTAACGCGGGCCGACACCGCCGTTCCCGGGCGTGACGCCTGTCACATCGGCAAGTAGGTTGGGCGTGTGGAACGGCGGATATTCGGAATCGAGACGGAGTACGGCATCACCTGTGCCTTCCGTGGGCAGCGTCGGCTGTCTCCCGACGAGGTGGCGCGCTATCTGTTCCGCGGCGTGGTGTCCTGGGGGCGAAGCAGCAACGTGTTCCTGGCCAACGGCGCGCGCCTTTATCTCGACGTGGGCAGCCATCCCGAGTACTGCACCCCGGAGTGCGACGACGTCGTCGACCTGGTGGCGCACGACAAGGCGGGCGAGCGGATCCTTGAGGGGCTGGTGGTCGATGCCGATCGCCGGCTACGCGAGGACGGGATTGCCGGGGAGGTCTACCTGTTCAAGAACAACACGGACTCCGCCGGGAACTCCTACGGCTGCCATGAGAACTACCTGGTCCCCCGGCGCGCCGAGTTGGGGCAGCTGGTGGCAAGGCTGACGCCGTTCCTGGTCACCCGACAGCTGATCTGCGGCGCCGGGAAGGTGCTCCAGACGCCGCGGGGCGCTCTTTACTGCGTCAGCCAGCGTGCTGAGTACATCTGGGAAGGCGTGTCTTCGGCCACTACCCGGTCCCGGCCTATCATCAACACCCGGGACGAGCCGCACGCCGACGCCGAGCGGTTCCGCCGCCTGCACGTGATCGTCGGCGACTCCAACATGAGCGAGACCACGACGCTGCTCAAGGTGGGCGCCACCGACCTGGTCCTGCGGATGATCGAGGCCGGCGCGGTGCTGCCGGACATGACGCTGGACAACCCGATCCGGGCCATCCGCGAGGTCAGCCACGACATAACCGGCCGCATCCGGGTCAGGCTGGCGGACGGGCGCGAGACGAGCGCGCTGCAGATCCAGTACGAGTACCTGAACCGGGCGAAGGACTTCACCGACTCAAACGGCCTCGATCCGAGCAGCAAGCGGGTGCTTGAGACGTGGGAGCGGGCGCTCGGCGCGATCGAAACCGGAAACCTCGACAAGATCGCCAGGGAGATCGACTGGGTTACCAAGTTCCGGCTGATCGAGCGGTACCGGGCCAGGCATGGTCTGCCGCTGTCGGCGCCCCGGATCGCTCAGCTGGACCTGGCCTACCACGACATACGACGCGGCCGGGGCCTGTACTACCTGCTCCAGCGCGACGGCGCCGTAGACCGGGTCACCCGGGACCTGGACATTTTCCAGGCCAAGTCCATCCCGCCGCAGACCACCCGGGCGAAACTGCGCGGCGAGTTCATCCGCCGGGCGCTGGAGAAGCGGCGCGACTTCACCGTCGACTGGGTGCATCTCAAGCTGAACGACCAGGCGCAGCGCACCGTGCTATGCAAGGATCCGTTCCAGTCGGTCGATGAGCGGGTCGAGCGGCTCATCGCCGGCATGTGACGAACGCGTGGTTGGTGATCAGCGCGAGGGCTTCGCCGAGGCAGTACAGCGGTCCCGAGTCGATCAGGCCGGGTTGCGGCCGGTGAAGTATTCCCGGAATGGGTCCATACTCGGCGTCAGTCCGGCGTCGAGCAGTCCCTTGCGCAGCGCGGCCATCTGGTGGTCGTGGATGCGCTGTGTGGGCATCCGGAGCGGCCCGCCGTTGTAGCCCTGCAGCCAGCCCTGGAATTTCCATGCCTGCCGGTTGAGGAAGAACCCGCCGTGCAGCGACGGGGCGAGCGCGGCCTTTGCCTTGCGGGCCGGGTGGAGCTGCCAGTAGATCTCGGTGGCGTCGTCGTACTTGCTCATCCGCAGCAACCGCATGACGCGCGGGATCATCGGGCCGTAGTACTCGTGATCGCTGGTGGCCGACAGCTGGATGGGCATGACCTGTGACAGCGGAATCAGGTCTCCTTCGATCGGCACCGAGATCACCACTTCCGTGCCGAACAGTCGGTGGCATTCGATTGCGCCCATGATGCTTGGCGCGCCGCCCTCGGCCTTGATCACGGCCAGGTTGGGGATGTCGTCGATGAGCCGGCGGATCAGTCGCGCGGGGATGTCGGAAGGGTGGATGCGGCCGCTGAACCCCCACAGGAACATCGGGAACAGGATGATGCCGAGACCTGTGGCGTCGCACACGGCTCTTGTGTAGTCGTAGATGTCCTGCTCGGACTCCGGGTAGAAGTTCGGAGGGTACGACAGCAGCGCCAGGTCCGCGCCCGCCCGCTCGGCCCCGGCGATGGCCTCGAGGTTCTGCTCCAGGTTGGACCAGCTGGCGTGGTGCACGACGAAGAAACCGGAACCGGCCTCGTCCTTGCAGATGGCGAGGAACTCCAGGTACTCGGCCACCGTGATCGAGACCTCCGAGACGCCGAGCGTGCCGATGAAGCCATGCGCCTTCGCCAGCCGTACGTCGTGCCTGATCGCTGTCTCGTTGACCGATCTCAGGTCGTTGGTGAACGAGGGGATCGTGCAGTTGACGGCCCCGACGAGCTTCTCCCTGGCCCAGTCGCGGGCCTCCGCGCGGGTATAGCCGGGCATGAGTCATTCACTCCTTCACTTCAGAACCACCTCGACGGGGACGTCCGCCCGGGTGCCGATCCCGCCGTCCAGGGCGGCGCGCACGCACATGGCGGCCACGGCTAGGTCCTGAACCGCCGACCCGACCGACTTGTAGAGGACGATCTGGCCGTTGCCAGTGCGGCCGGCGAGCGTGCCGCTGGCCAGGTCGGCGAGCGAGGTGACCCGCCCCGCGACGTCGGCGCCTGCCGCCCGCGCCGCGATCAGGTCACCGGTGTCGCCTAGCACCTCGTCCACGACGTCGGCGACGATCACGTCGGCTCGCGCGATCGTATCGGCGTCGACCTCGCGCTGCTCCGGCACGGTCGACCCGACAGAGACCACGGTCATCCCCGGCGCGAGCCAGCGTCCGAGCAGGACCGGGGACTCATCGCGGCTCCGCGCGGCGCAGATGACCAGGGCCGCGCCGGCCACCGCCGCCGCAGCCGACGTCGTCGGCTGCACCGTGACGGGCAGGTCCCAGAGGTCGCGAGCGAACCGTTCGCGGCTCGCCGCCCGCGGGCTGTAAACCCGGGCCGCGGTGATATCGCGGATCGCGGCGATGGCCCGCAGGTGCTTTCCCGCCTCGAACCCCGAGCCGAGCACGCCGACGTTCAGCGGCCCGGGGACCGCGAGCAGGTCTGCGGCCAGGGCGGATGTCGCGGCGGTGCGGTGGCCGGTGACGGTATTCCCGTCGAGGAGCGCCACGAGCTCGGCCGTCGCCTGGTCGAACAGCGCGATGAGATAGGACACGCGGCCAGCCCGCGGGGCGGCGGCGATGATCTTCGCTCCCATCAGGCCGCCGCCGCCCGGCACGCCGGGCAGTACCCGCAGCCAGGTACCGTCCCCGCGCGCGATCGACCGCCCCGGGTACCGGACCCTGTCGCATTCCGTCGCGTATGCCGCACGCAGCGCGTCCACGGCCGGCCGCCAGCACAGTACGGCGCGGATGTCGGCGTCGCCGAGCAGCAGCGTCATGCGACGGTCCTCCTTGCGATCCTGACCAGGAAACCTAGCAACGCGTCGCGGTACCCGGAAGCCGCCAATTGCCTATAGCTGGCATACACCTAGGTGATTTCCCGCGCCTTCAGGTGCCTTGTTAACGTTCGGCTGGAACGGAAGGGGCTTCGTGATGGGCAGGCTCGACGGCAAGGTCGCGCTGATCAGCGGCACGGCGCGAGGGATGGGCCGGGCGGCGGCGGTTGAGTTCGCGGCGCAGGGCGCGGCGGTGTTCGGCTGCGACCTGGACGAGGCTGGCAGCGCGGAGACCATCGATCTGGTCACCGAGGAAGGCGGGACGATGGCGGCGCTGGCGCCGGTCGACCTGGCATCCGCCGAGGGCGCGCGGGCCTGGGTGGCTGCCGCCGTCGACCGGTTCGGCGGCGTCGACATCCTGTACAACAACGCCTCCGCCCTGCGTAACGGCCCGCTGACCGAGCTGTCCGATGACGACTGGCACTTCACGATCCGCAATGAGCTCGACATCGTCTGGTACTCCGTCCGCGCCGCCTGGCAGGAACTGGTCAGCCGCGGCGGCGGGTCGATCATCAACGTCGCCTCGATCGCCGCCAGGCTCGGCGCGCGCTTCGTCGGCCAGGTGCCGCATGGCAGTGCCAAGGGCGGCGTGCTTGCGATGACGAAGCATCTGGTCGTGGCCGGCGGCCCGCACAACATCCGGGCGAACGCGATGCTCCCCGGGCTGATCTACACGCCGGAGACGGCCCGGTTCATCGACGACCCAGACGGGCCGCTGCCCGGTATCCTCGCTAAGATCCCGCTCGGCCGGTACGGGCAGGCAGCGGACGTCGCCAAGCTCGCCGCGTTCCTGGCCAGCGACGACGCCGCGTTCATCACCGGCGCGGAGATCGCGATCGACGGAGGCGACGGATCGGTGGCGGCCTGAGATGAAGTTCGCCCGATATGAGCATGAGGGCAGCACACGGGACGGCGTTGTCGGCGCCAGAGAACGGCTGTACCCGCTCCCGGCCGGCGCGGATATCGACGACCTGATCAGGCAGGGCGGGCGCACCGCGTTGCTCACGGCGGGAGAAGAGGCCCTCGCCTACGCCGCGCTGGGCCCGGCCGCCGGCCATGTGCGGCTGCTTCCGCCGCTGCACCCGGCGTCGATCCGGGACTCGGTCTCCTTCGAGGCCCACATCGAGGGCGTCCGCAAGTCGCAGGAGGGCGCGCACGACCCGGTGCCCGAGCAGTGGTACGCCGCGCCGTGCTTCTACTTCACCAACCCGCACGCGGGCCTTGGCGCCTTCGACGACGTGGAGCGGTTCCCCGGCTCACAGGAATTCGATTTCGAGCTCGAGGTGGGGGTGGTCTACGGTGCCCACGGGAGGAACCTCACCCCCGAGGACGCGGCCGCCGGGATCGTCGGCTACACGATCTTCAACGACTGGTCGGCGCGGGACGTCCAGCGCACCGAGGGCCGGATGCCGTTCGGGTTCTTCAAGGGCAAGGACGGCGCCCATACCCTCGGCCCCTACCTGGTGACCGCGGACGAGCTCGAGCCGTTCAAGACCGCCGGCGGCCTCCTCGATCTCACCATGCGCGCCTGGATCAACAGCGAGCTGCTGGGCGAGGACTCCCTGGCCAACTGCGCGTTCACGTTCGAGGAGCTGATCAGCTTCGCCTCCCGTGGCGCGGCCGTCGCCCCCGGCGACCTGCTGGCCTCGGGCACCTGCCACCGCGGCTGCCTGGCCGAGGTCTGGGGCCGCACCGGGCAGCGCACTCCCCCGCCGCTGGTGGCCGGTGACGTGGTCACCCTCGAGGTCGAAGGCATCGGCCGGGTCAGCAACAAGATCGTCGACCCGGCCCCGGCCCCGCAGATCCCGACGGCCAGACGGGGCCAGCCGAGGGGACCGCGCCACTTACGGCTGCGGCAGGTGCGCGCGGGCGAGGGCGTCCACGATCGGCTTCGTGCCGCCGTGCGAGGTGTGGCCGCCGTCCACGGGGATCTCCGCCCCGGTGATGTAGGAGGCCAGGTCGGACAGCAGGAACACGACCAAGTGGGCCACCTCCGCGGGCCGTCCCTCCCGGCCGAGCAGCGTCTGCTCCACCGTGACCCGCAGGAACACCGGATCGGCCCCTGCCGAGATCGGTGTGTCGATCGGGCCGGGGTGGACCGCATTCACCCGGATCCCACGCGGCGCGAGCTCGAGCGCGGCGACCTTGGTCAGCCCGCGCAGCCCCCACTTCGACACGGTGTACGCGAGGGCATGGTGGGCGTGCAGGCCCGCGATCGACCCGATGTTCACGATGGACGCGGTGCCGTCGGCGGGCATCAGCGGTGCCAGCGTCCGCATGCCGAGCATGGCACCGGTCAGGTTGATCCCGATGACCCGGTTCCAGCCTGCGACGTCCATGTCCGCCAGGCGCGCCCGGTACGGCACGCCTGCGTTGTTGACCAGACCGTGGACGGGGCCGCCGCCCAGGTGCGCGGCCAGGTCGGCCCACCCTAGTTCGGCTGACACGTCGAGATGCCGGTACTCCATCGTGCCAGGGCCGACTGCCGTCAGCCGTTCCGCGAGCGCCGTGCCCTCCGCGTCGAGGATGTCCGCGCCGATGACCCGCGCCCCCTCGCCCACCAGGAGGTCCGCCTCGGCCGCCCCCTGACCGCGGGCCGCCCCGGTGACGACGAACGTCCGGCCTGCCAGCCCGTACTCCATCGCCTCACGCCTCCATCGGGTCGTGCAGCAGCCCGCCGAGCACGTCGCTCCCGAGCGACGCCAGCAGTTCCGCCGTAAACGCCCCGTCTACCAGGACGAACGCCATTCGCGTGGTCTGCGCCGATCGGTTTTCCCAGCGGTGGTTCGTACCCCGCTGCACCACGACGTCGCCGGCCCGCAGCACCGCCTCGCCGTCGTCGAGCACCAGCACCACCTCGCCGGACAGCACGATCCCGTAGTCCACCGACTGCGTGCGGTGCATCGGCGACACCACGCCGGGCGGGAACTCGTTGATCCGGATCTTTGTGCCGTTCGGCGTGGGCGGCACGCTCAGCGCGCCGACCGTCGGGTCCGGCGCGTCGGCGCCGATCGGCGCCGGCGCCGGGCCAGTGCCCCAGATCTCGTAGAACAGCGCGCCGTCCGGCGCGGTGCGCACCACGGGCACCGGCCCGTCGGACGTGAAGACGGAGACGCCGCGATCGTCATGGCCGGTCACGACCCGGCGTGGAATCGTGGGCATAGGAAAGCTCCTTCAGTAGACCGCCCGCCCGCCGGACAGGTCGAATGTCGCGCCGGTGCTGAACGAGCAGCGCTCGGAGGCGAGCCAGGAGACCAGCTCGGCGAGCTCGTCGGGCCGCCCCATGCGGCCCATCGGGACGCGCGACAGGAACAGCCGGCGCTCCTCCTCGGGGGCCTTGTCGGTCAGGCCCGCGTCGATCACCCCCGGCACGACGCAGTTCGCAAGGACACCGGTCTGCGCCACTTCCCTGGCGACCGATTTGGTGAACGCGATCACCCCGGCCTTGGACGCGGAGTACGCGGACATGCGCGGGTTGCCGTCCTTGCCTGCGATCGAGGCGATGCTCACGATCCGGCCGTACCCGGCAGCGATCATGGCCGGCAGGCACGCGCGGGTGCAGTGGAAGACACCGGTCAGGTTGACCGCGATCACGCGCTGCCAGGCGTCCGGCGGGTAGTCGGCCACCGGGCTTGTCGGCCCCGCGACGCCTGCGTTGTTGACGAGCACGTCGACGCGGCCCCAGTGGCCGAGGACCCGGTCGCGCATCGCGGCTGCGGAGCAGGCATCGGTGACGTCCACGGGCACCGCGATCAGCCCGGGATCGCCGGCCTGGTGCGCCGGACCGGGGTCGAGGTCCTCGAGGTCCGCGACCGCGACGCGGAACCCGTCGGCGCGCAAACGTGCGCTGACCGCGCGGCCAAGACCCCCGGCACCACCGGTCACGATCGCCACGCGGGCGGCTTCCGCTGCGCTTCCCATGAGCGGGAACGGTAACACCGCGCGGGCCGGGCTATGCCTGGCATATCCGATGTCGATGGGCGGCGGGGGTGCCGCCAGCACGGGAGGCCGCCAGCACTGGAGGGCCGTCAGCGCCGTGGCGCGGCAGGGGCAAGGGCGGCCGCGGTGTCCTTCAGCACACCGCGCAGCCAGCCGAGCGCGGGGTCGGCAGAACGGGCGGGGTGCCACCACACGGCCTCGATCAGGTCGAGGTGCCCGAACGGCGGCTCCACCACGAGGACCCCTGCCATGCTCGCCACCCGGCGGGCGAGGCGCTCGGGGACCATCGCCACCAGATCGGTGCCCGCGACGACGAACGGCAGCGGCAGCAGGCCGGCCACTCTCACCTGCACCCGCCGCCGCACCCCCAGCTCGTCCAGCAGGCGATCGGCCGGGTTCAGCCCGGAGTGGCCGAGGAATGCGCAGGCGTGCGGGAGCGCATCGATGTCCTCAAGCGACAGCCAGCCGTCGCGCAGCCGGGGGTTGGCCGGGTCGGTGATGCACACCCAGCGGTCCCGGAAGAGCACCTCGCACTCGCCGGGAAACGCGAACCCCAGCGGCCCGATCAGCAGGTCGTGGTCCCGCAACCCGCGGTCGCTGTCCTGCATGTCAGGCGGGATCGGGGACAGGTTCAGCCCCACCATCGGCGCCTCCTCGTGCACCCGGCGAAGCATCGGCTCGATCAGCACGGTGACCGCGTAGTCCGACAGCAGGATGCGGAAGACCTGGTTGCTCTTGCCGGGCACGAACGTCTCGGTGCGCCCGAAGGCCCCGTCCACCAGCCGCAGCGACTCGGTGACCGATGGCAGCAGGGCTCGCGCCAGCGGCGTGAGGCAGTAGCCCCGCCCGTTGCGGACGAGCAGCTCGTCCTTGTAATGCCGGCGCAGTCGGCCCAGCGCGATGGACATGGACGGCTGGCTCATCCCGAGCCGCGAACCCGCGTGCGTGACGTTCTCCTCCTCCAGGAGCGCCCGCAGCGTTATCAGCAGGTTCAGATCGACGCCTCCGACCGACATGGCCCTATGCTGACTTTGGCCTGGATAAATGTCACGAGGTCTTTACCGGATCGTAACCGGAGGATGAGGCCCCTGATGGGAAACGTCTCGTCGATCGACCTCAACCTGCTCGTCACGCTGGCCGCACTGCTGGAGGACCGCAACCTGACCAGGGCGGCCGAGAAGACCAACATGAGCCAGCCTGCGATGAGCGGCGCGCTGGCCAGGCTGCGCCGTCACTTCGCCGATGAGCTGCTGGTCCGCGACGGGCGTGAATACCGGCTGACGCCGCTGGCCGAGCGGCTGCTGCCCGACGTCCGCGACGCGCTGCGCCAGGTGGAAAGGACGCTTGACGCGCGGCCGGAGTTCGATCCGGCAACGAGCACCCGCACGTTCTCCCTGGTCATGTCCGACTATGCGGTCACCGTCCTGATCGACCCGCTGCTGCGCGGCGCGCACGAGGTCGCCCCGGGCGTCGGGCTGACGATCAACCCGCTCCCGCCGGACCTGCACGAGAGCGACCGCGCCCTGCTGCAGCACGACCTGATGATCGGTCCGACCGGCTTCGCGTTCCTCGGCGAGTCGAAGGTGATCTTCCGGGACCGGTTTGTGTGCATCACCGACCCGGCCAACCCACGGCTGACCAGGGGCGAGCTCACCCTGGACGACATCGCGGAACTCCCGCTCGCCGTCGCCACGTTCGGGCAGCCGCCGGGGAGCCTCAGCGCGGTGGAGCGCGTTCTCGAGGCGCTCGGCGTGCCGCGGCACATCCAGGTGACCACGGTCGGCTGGCTTCCGCTGCCGTTCGTCGTCGCAGGGACCGACCTGCTGGCGATCGTCCCCGAACGGCTCGCCCGGCGGGTGGCCGCCACCGCCCGGGTCACCGTGTGCGAGCCGCCGTTCGGGACGGCCGAGCTGGTCGAGGCGGCGTGGTGGCACCCCACCCGCAGCGGCGATCCGGCGCTGCGGTGGCTGCGGTCCATCGTGGCCGAGGTGGCCAAGGAACTGTGACCTGGCTGCTTATGCCAGGTATTGCGAATCAATATTTTGCAGGTCAGAGGCCCACTCCTAGGGTTTACGGCAATCGGCCGCAATCGCTGGGAGGTGGGCGTGACCTACAGTCCGGGCAGCCACGCGGGCCCGTTCGCGGTGGGCATGTTCGCCGACGGACAGCGCGAGTTCGCTGGCCTGGTCGCCGGCGGCCGGGTCCGCGCGATCGGTGACAGCACCGCGCCGCTGCTCGCCGACTGGGACGCCGCGATGCGGACGATGGCCGAGCTCGCCGAGACGGGCACCACCGAGCTCGCCGAGACGGGCACCACCGAGCTCGCCGAGGCGGGGACTACCGCGGCGGGCTGGCGGCCGCTGGACGGGCTGCGCGTGCTGCCCCCGATCCGGCCCGGGCAGATCCTGCAGTGCGGCGCCAACTACCGGCGGCATGTGATCGACCTGCACGTCTCCGAAGGCGGCGACCGGGCGGAGGCCGAGGCCATGATGGACGCGCGGGCGGCAAGCGGCGAGCCGTACCTGTTCGCCGGGCTGCCGAGCGCGCTGTGCGGGCCCGGCGACGACGTGATACTGCCGCTGGAGGGCACCAAGCACGACTGGGAGCTGGAGATCGCGGTCGTGATCGGCCGTCCTGCCCGGCGGGTCGCCGTGCGGGACGCGCCGCGGTACATCGCCGGTTACACCATCTGCAACGACATCACCACCCGTGACCTGGTGTACCGGCCGGACCTGGAGCGGATCGGCACCGACTGGGTCCGGGCGAAAAACCGGCCCACGTTCCTGCCCACCGGCCCCTACCTGGTGCCCGCCGCGTTCGTTCCCGATCCGCACGACCTGACGATCACGCTGCGGCACAACGGCGTCGTGCGGCAGGACGAGCGGGGCAAGGACATGATCTTCGATATCCCGAGGCTGGTGTCCTACGCCTCAGCGCTCGTTCCCCTCGCCCCTGGTGACCTGCTGCTCACCGGCTCGCCCGCTGGCAACGGAGCGCACTGGGGCGTCTTCCTCGCCCCCGGCGACGTCATGGACGCCGAGATCACAGGGCTCGGCAGTCAACGGAATACCTGCGTCTTGGAGAGGCTCGACTCGCATGCCTGAACGGCCTGACCGGTCTGGACGACTCATCAGCCACCTGCGGCACGTGGATATCGCGGTGCCCGACTTCGCCAAGCAACTGGAGTTCTACACCAGCGTCTGGGGGCTCACCCAGGTGGGCGGCGACAGCGGCGTCGCGTTCCTGGCCGCAGAGGGCTCGCCGGAGCAGTACGTGCTGCGGCTGCGCGAGGGCGACAAGCGCCTGGACCTGATCGCGTTCGGCGCGGAGGATCCCTGGCACGTCGACGAGCTGGCGCAGCGCCTCGGCGCGGCGGGCATCACCCTGGTCAGCGAGCCGGGACCGGTGGATACCCTCGGCGGCGGCTACGGGTTCCGGTTCTTCGACGTCGACGGCCGGACGATCGAGGTATCG
>JASHTQ010000532.1 GCA_030040475.1 Streptosporangiaceae bacterium | reverse complement strand
AGATGAGCGCCGGCCCGCTGGCGTAGGCGGTGGCCGCGGCGAGCGAGGCCAGGATCAGCCCGACCGACGCGGCGGGCGCGGCCGTCGCCATCCCGATGACGGTGTCCTGCGCCACGCCGATCGCGTTGGGCTCGAGCCTGGTCTCGCTGGTGGGCGCGGGACTTGTGAAGGTCGTCGGCGAATCAATCGCCATCTGGGTCTCCTCCCCCTGCTGTCGCCAGGGCGATCGTAGCGGTCAATTGCCCCGAGAGGGGACAGAAGGCACAAATTTCCCTACCGGACGGGTGGTCGCGAAGCATCAGGCCTGTCCCAGGTTGACCAGGCTCTGCTGGACGGTCCTGGTCAGCGGGTCGCCGGGCGGCAGCGCCCGCTCGCAGCGGACCGCGGTCTGCCTGAGCACCGCGACGGCGTCCCCGACCCGCCCCGCCTTGTAGTAGACCTGCGCCAGGTTGAGCATCCGCGCCAGGGTAACCGCATGGTCGGGACCGAGGGCCTGCTCGGAGTCCGTGCAGCACTGCTCGGTCAGGTACGCCGCGTCGGGTATCCGCCCGGCCGCGGCGTAGGCGGCGGCCAGGTTCGCCCTGGTGGCGATCGTGTCCGGGTGCACGCGCCCGAGCACCTTCTCGCGGTCGGCCAGCGCCCGCTTGTAGTAGCCGATGGCGTCCTTGGTCTTGCCCTCGGCCAGCGAGGCGGCGGCCAGCCGGTCCTTGGTCGCGATCGTCTGCGGGTCGTGCGGCCCCTGCAGCCGTTCGCGGTCGGCCAGGTTGCGCGCGAGCAGCCGGCGCGCCGCCGGCCTGTCGCCCGCGGCCTGATACGCGGCGGCGAGCTCGTCCCTGGCGCCGAGCGTGTCCGGATGCCCCTCGCTGCGGAACTGCTCGCACTCGCCGACCGCGCGGAGCATGACGGTCACCGCGTCCGCGGCCACGTTGGCCAGCACGAGGGCCCGCGCCAGGCCGATGCGGGCGGCCACGATGGCGGGGTGGCCGGGGGCCAGCTCGCGGGTCCGTTCGGCCAGCACCCGCTGGTACCACTGAACGGCGTCCTCCGCGCGCCCGGCCGTCAGGTACGCAGCGGCCAGCTTGCCGGCCACGATCAGGGTGTCCGGGTGCCCCGGTGCCAGCTTGGTCTCGCACCGGGTGGCCAGGTCCTGCCAGTACTCGACGGCGGGCCCGACCATGCGCGCCTCGTCCAGGCTGCGTCCCGACCGCAGCAGCAGCGGCGGGCAGCCGTCGGCCCACAGCACGTCGGTCGCCGATTCGTGCAGCCTGCCGGCGTTCGCCCGCAGGCCCGCCGCCGTCCACGGCGCCGGCTCGTCGGCCGGCCATATCTCGAGCAGCGCGGCGGCGGCCGCGCGCGCCGCGGGCTCCTGCGCCTGGGCCGGTGCGGCAAGCCGGATCGCGGCCTGGACGGCCGAGTTCATCCCCACCGCCGGCCGGCCGGCGTCCCGGTTGATGCTGACCAGGCAGGTCCGCTCCATCACCAGCAGCGTGTCCCAGACCAACTGCGGATCCGCGGCCGTCGCGCCGGCGCCGGCCAGGTACTCGGCCACGGCCCTGGCGCCGAAGATCTCGGCAGGCACCCCGTGACCGTCGAGCAGCGCCAGCAGGACGAGCAGGAGCCGGACCGGCGCGCCCGCCAGCAGCGATTCCGCCCGCTCCATCGAGATGGTCCAGGTCGTGGCCGCCGACGACGCCTCGCCCGACGCGCCCCACAGCTGCTCGCGCCTGGTGATGAAGAAGTCCCGGTAGTCGCGGCAGGTCAGGTTGGAGCTTGCCACGACCGCGCCGGCCTGGGCGAGCGCCAGCGGCTCGCAGCCGAGGGTCTCGATCAGGTCAAGCGCGCCCTGCCGCTGGAACGGGTTCACGCTCAGCCGCTCGTTCAGGCCGTTGAGGGCTTCCCTGAGGCTCACCGGCCCGACCGGGACGACCTGCGTCCTTGGCCCGCGCCCTGGGTCGGCGATGCCCGACCGCGCGCCGGTGACCAGCAGTCGGCCGGCCGGCCCGGTCGGCCACAGCCCGTCCAGGTCGATGGTTTCCGGCAGGTCGTCGAGCACCACGAGCCAGGGTTGCCTGGTCTCGCCCAGCCAGCCGACGAAGCGGATCGCGACCGATTCCGCGGTGCCCGCGGGCTGGATGCCGGTGGCCGCCACCGATGCCTCGACGAAGGCGGACAGCACCGCGGCGCGGTCCACGACGCAGACCCAGACGAGCACGTCGATGGCCTGCGATCGCCACAGCGACTCCGCGATCATCACCGCGATCTGCGTCTTGCCGCACCCGGCGAGCCAGTTCGGCGGGCCGTGGCCGGGCGGGGTACCCGGCACCAGGGCCACCGCGGAACCGGGGACGACGGCGCCGGTGATCCCGCCGGCGGTGTCGGGGCGTTCGGTAAATCCGTCGGCGAGCGGAGGCACGTCGCCGACGCGGAATCGTCGCCCTTGCGCTGCTGGCATTCCCCCCAGGGCCGGTAGCCCTGCCCGCCCCCCTCAGTGTCTGTGGTCCCACGAACTCTCTAGATTCTAGGTAAACACGCGAAGCCCCAGGCAGGGAGAATTTTGCACAAATAGGGGTCTTCCCTGACATAAGCCATGGCCGGCTGCGGGCTGCGTGTCGCCGTCACCACCGTTCGTTCGGTAAAAAAATTAAAAATTTATTCCGAACGGGAGGTGGTGCTACGGTCTGCGCCCGCTCGGGGTTCCGGTGGCGCCGGCGTCAGAAGGACCGGCCAGGGTTGAGGATGCCGGCCGGGTCGAGCGCCGTCTTGATCGCCTGGTGCACGGCCAGCGACGCCGGCCCGAGCTGCTGCCGCAGCCAGGCCTGCTTGAGCACGCCGACGCCGTGCTCGCCGGTGATCGTCCCGCCGAGCCGGCGCGCGTGGTCGCACAGCCGCTGGCCGGCCGCCATCGCCCTGGCGACGGTCTGCGCGCCCAGGTCGGGCAGCACCAGCACCGGGTGCAGGTTGCCGTCGCCGGCGTGCGCGACCGTCGCGATCGGGATGCCGGCCTCCGCGCTGACCTCGCCGACGAGCGCGAGCATCTCCGCCAGCTGCCCGGGCCGGACGCAGACGTCCTCGATCACCGTCGGCCCGGCCGCCATCACCGCCGTCCCCGCCAGCCGCCGCGCCTCGAGCAGCAGGTCGGACTCAGCGGCCGTGGTGGCGTAGACCACGAGGTCGGCGCCCGCCTCCTCGCAGCACCGCGTCATCCGCCTGACGTCCTCGTCGGCGGCGGCGCCGTCGGCCTGGCCGATGAGCACCCCGGCGGCGGAGCGGTCCAGGTCCATCCGGCGGTAGTCCTCGATCGCGTTGACCGTGGCCTGGTCGATGAGCTCGAGCATGCTGGGCACCACCCCGCTGGCGCCGATGGCGTCGACCGCGGCGCCGATCGCGGCGAGCGAGGGAAACGACGCCACGAACGTCACCGGGTCGCGCGGCGGCCGCGGGCGGATCCGCAGCGTCGCCGACGTGATCACGCCGAGGGTCCCTTCCGACCCGATGAACAGCGAGGTGAGGTCGTACCCGGCGACGTCCTTGCGGGCGCCGCTGCCGGTGCGCAGCACGGTCCCGTCGGCAAGCACGACCTCGAGGCCGAGCGCCGAATCCCTGGTCACGCCGTACTTGACGCAGCGCATGCCGCCCGCGTTGGTGGCCAGGTTGCCGCCGATCGTGCAGATCTCGAAGCTGCCGGGATCGGGCGGGTAGAACATCCCCGCGGCCGCCGCCGCCCGGCCCAGGTCGGCGTTGAGGACCCCGGCCTCGACGACCGCGTACTGGTGCCGCGCGTTGACCTCGCGGATCGCGGTGAACCGCTCCAGGCTCAGCATCACGCAGCCGTCGATCGCGTTCGCGCCGCCGGACAGCCCGGTGCCCGCGCCCCTGGCGACGACGGGAACCGCGTGCTCGGTCGCCCACCGCAAGGTCGCGCTCACCTCTTCGACCGTGCCGGGCCGGACGACGCCCAGCGGCCGACCCGCGGGCACGGTGGCCGCGCGGTCGCGCCGGTACGCCTCGATCACCCCGTCATCGGTCACCACGGCGCCGGCCGGCAGCCGCCGGGCCAGTTCGGCGAGATCCCGGCTCTTCGTCACGTTCCCAGGCTAACGATCCCGTCGCGCCGGGACCGCGGTGCCCGCCCGGCGGCGGGGCTTGCGGATCACCAGGCGAACGTCAGCCACTGCGCCCGGGGGATCCCGTGCAGCCGCAGCGTCGTCCTCGTCCTGGTCGCCGGGTCGAGCAGGTAGGCGGTGGGGTCGCTCCTCCCGTTCGGCATGAACGAGCCCGGGTCCCAGATCAGCGGCAGGTCGGCGAGCGGCGTGAGCGTCGTCGGGTAGTCGCCGTTCCAGGTCGCTATCGTGCCGAGCGACGCGCCGTCCGCCGTGTCGACCGCGGTCACCCTGGTCACGGTCTTGCCGCTGGCCGAAGTGGCGGCGGCGCACAGGTAGAGCGCGCCGCCGTCCGGGCTGAGCAGCTCCGACTCCAGGACGGCGTAGGCGTGTCCGGCACGGCCGAGGAATGTGCGGTCGTACACCATCCTGGCCCTGGCGGTGAGGCTGCCCGGCGCGGAATCGGTGCGCAGGACCCACGCCATTTGGTCGTTGCCGCCGCTACCTAGGCTCTCGGTGGTGACCGCGAGCATGTCCCCGTCGCCGGACACCGAGACGTTCAAGACCGCCGTGACCGGGTCCGAGGACGCCTTCCACTGCCGCGTCTTGCCGCCGGTGATCACGCCGATCTCGTACTCGCCCCCCTTCAGGCCGAACGTCGTGTAGGCCACCGTGCTGCCGTCCGCGCTGGCCGCAAGCGAGGTGAGCTCCCCGGGCAGGCTCGGCACGGCCAGCGGCCGCAGCCCGGTGACCGCGCCGTGCGCCGACAGCGTCAGCGTGTACAGCCGGGTCGGGGCGTACGGCGAGGTCGAGCGCGCGGCGGCCACGATGAACTTCGTCGCGTCCTGGGTCGCGGCGACATCCCCCCAGGTCGCGCCCTGCCAGGGGGGGCGAGCGTGCTCAGCACCCGCCCGGTCGCCGCCGACTCCACCTGCAGCTTCGACTCGCGGTTGCTGTCGTTGACGGTCAGCACCACCTGGAACGGCGGGTAGAACCTGGGCGCGAGCGGGCTCCCCTGGGTCCCCGTCGCCGGCGAGTTCCTGGCGGGGCCGGTCAGCAGGCGCGGCACGGCCAGGCTGGCCGCGATGACGACGATCACGGCCGCGGCCGCCGCGATCGGCACGAACGCGTTCAGGCGGCGCCGGCGCGCGCGGGGGGCCGAGTCGGCGGCGAGGTCCGGCGAGGTCCGCTGCAGGGTCTGCACGATCCGGGCGGCGGACCGGTAGGCGTCGCGGACGCGGTCTTCCAGGCCGCCGGGCTGGTCGTCGGTCACTGGTGTGGCATGCAGCCGGAACAGGTCGTCGACGGCTGCCCGCGCCGCGTGACGCGCCGGGTCGGGCTGCGGCCCCGTGCCAGCCCGGTATGCGGGAACCGTCATGTCCATAGGACGCCAGGCGCCAGGCGAATGTTGATTCCGGCCGAAAATATCCGGCCGGCGCCGCGACCGGACCCCGGTGCCGTCGGGCCTGCGATGATTGGCCGCGTGGGCGCTCCCGGCGCCGGAACGGAGTGGATGAGATGCGGCCGGAATCGACGGCTCCCGGCGGCCCGTGGCCGGCGCAGACGCTCAGCTACGGCACCCATCCGGAGCAGTTCGGCCAGCTGCGCACGCCGTCGGCCGGCTCGGCTCCCCAGTCGGCCGCCGTGCCCCCGCCGGCCGGCGCCGTGCCCGTGCCCGTCGTGGTCCTGGTGCACGGCGGATACTGGCGCTCGCGGTGGCGGCTCGACCTGATGGACCCGCTCGCCGCGGACCTGGCGGCACGCGGGATCGCCAGCTGGAACATCGAGTACCGCCGTCCGGACAGGCACGGATGGGCCGCGACCACCGCCGACGTCGAGGCCTCGGTACGGTACCTGGACCAGCTCGCCGGACGGTTCCCCCTAGACCTCGCCCGCCTGATCCTCGTCGGCCACTCGGCCGGCGCCCAGCTCGCCGCGCGCGTCGCCGCCGACCTGCTAGCCGATGCTTCTGCGGTGCCGGCCGATGCGGTGCCGGCCGATGCGGTGCCGGCCGATGCCGGGGTCGTCCAGCCGGCCGACGAAAGGGTCGTGCGGCCGGCCGTTGTCGTCTCACTCGCCGGGGTCCTCGACCTGGTCGAGGCCCAGCGCCGTGGACTCAGCGGCGGCGCGGTGGCGGCAGCCCTGGGCGGAACCGCGGCGGAGCTGCCCGACGTCTACGCGGCCGCCTCGCCGCTGCTCCGGCTGCCGCTAGGAATCGCGCAGCTCATCGTCACGGCCCTGGACGACACCGCCGTCCCGAACGACATCAGCGACCGTTACGCCGCGGCGGCCCGAGCGGCAGGCGACCCGGTAATTGCCATCCACGGCGACGGTGACCACTTCACCCTCATCGACCCCACCAGCCCCCTCTGGGCCGACACCTGCCAGCAGATGCTGGCCGCCCTGGGTAACCCCTAACCCGGTTGGCGTGTCGGTGCCACAGAATGTCGGCGGGCTCTGATAAGCTTCGAACAGAAAATCAAAAAAGATCATTCAGCAGAACGAGAAGTGGTATCACTGGCGCGGAAAGCCGCGCCGCCCAAGTGGCATCAGGACCGCCCCAAACGCTCGCACCGCAACCAGCCTCAGGTCCGCCCCAGCGATTCCCATGGCCGCGCCACCCGCGCCGCAGCACACCCTCAGCGCGCATCCGCATTCCTTCGCGCCCCCGTGCCGGCTTCGGCCTGCAGCAACGCTGTAGACGCAGCAGCACCTCCCGGTTCCACGCACCCTTCCCCGACACCCGGCTCACGCCCAAGCCCCAAGGCCCGCCCTCAACCCCGAGTACCCGGCCCCCGGAGCCCGGCCCTGAACCCCGACCCCTGAACCCCGGCCCTGAACCCCGGCAGGAGGTGAACACCCCGGTGAGCATCGCCGCTTCCGCGCCCGCGCCGCCGCCGGCAGGCGCGTACTCGCCCGTCAGCCTGGCCGACGCGCTGGCGATGCGCCGGGCCGCGGACAGCTACCTGGCCGCCGCCGATCCCGCCGATTTCACCGTCGCCGAGCAGGCCGGCGTCCTGATCCAGCTGGAACAGTGTGACGCGATCGCCACCGTCGCCCGATCCTGGTTCCTCGGCGCGTTCGTCTCCGCCCAGGGACCCGCCGCCGACGGGGACGCGTCCGCGCGGACCTGGGTGCTGCACAAGACCGGCGTCACCCCGGGCTGCGCGGCCGGGCACGTCGGCTGGTACCACCGCGTCCAGGCTCACCCCCTGGTCGCGGCGGCGCTGGCTGAAGGCGGCCGGGTGTCGGAGTCGATGGGCAGGGTGATCGCCGGCTACACCGACAAGCTGCCCGCCGCGGACCGGGACGCGGCCGACGCGATCCTGCTGGGCGTCGTCCGGGCCGGCGCCCGCCAGGACGACGTCGCCCGGCTCGCCACGCAGATGTACGAGAGGTCCCGGTCCGGCGCGCCCGACGAGGACCCCGGCGACGGCGACCCGGGCGGCCGCGATGGCTTCAAGGACCCGGACGAGGGCGGCGCAGGCAACCCCGGCGCGCCCGGCGGCCCGGACGGCCCCGGCGGCCCCGACGGTCCGGACGGCCCCAGCGGCCCGGATGGTGACGGTGACGGCCCCGGCGGCGACTGGGATGGCCCGGGTGGTGCCGGGGGCTGGCAGGACCCTGATGACGGGTTCGAGGACCGGTCGGTGCGGCTGGATGCCACGCTGGACGGCGCCGGGGTGCTGTACGGGGACCTGAGCGCGGATTGCGCGGCGCTGGTCAAGACGGTGCTGGACGCGCTGTCCGCGCCGGCCGGGGCGGAGGACACCCGCGGGAAGGCGCAGCGCTGGCACGACGCGCTGGCCGACGCGATGACCCGGCTGGTCGCCGCCGGGCTGCTGCCCGACCGGGCCGGCGCCGCCACGAAGGCGCTGGTCCACATCGCGTTCGCCGAGCTCCGCCAGATCCGCGGCGCGTCCGGGTTGGAGCAGGCCTGGATAGCCCGCGCGCAGCAGGACTGGGCCGGGCACCGCGCCGCCGCCGCCCTGACAGGCGGGGACGGCGGCGCCTGGCTGACCGG
>JASHTQ010000531.1 GCA_030040475.1 Streptosporangiaceae bacterium | reverse complement strand
GCTGCGGGACCTGGTCACCAGGTCACGGCCGCTGACCGTGTTCGTGGACAGGCAGCGGGCGCTGTACGGGGCGTGGTATGAGTTCTTCCCGCGGTCGGAGGGAGCGCAGCTTGATCCGGCCGGCGGTCGGCTGCCGGTCTCCGGCACGCTGCGGACCGCGGCGGGCCGACTCGACGCGGTCGCCGCGATGGAGTTCGACGTCGTGTACCTGCCGCCGGTACATCCGATCGGGAGCACGTTCCGGAAAGGCCCGAACAACACGCTGTCGCCGGGCGACGGTGACCCGGGCTCGCCGTGGGCGATCGGCTCGCCGGACGGCGGGCACGACTCGCTGCACCCGGACCTGGGCACGTTCGGGGACTTCGACGCGTTCGTCGGCCGCACCCGCGAGCTCGGCATGGAGGTCGCGATCGACCTGGCGCTGCAGGCCTCGCCGGACCACCCGTGGGTGAAGGAGCACCCGGAGTGGTTCACCACCAGGGCGGACGGGTCTATCGCGTACGCGGAGAACCCGCCGAAGAAGTACCAGGACATCTACCCGGTCAACTTCGACAACGACCCCGAGGGCATCTACGCCGAGGTGCTGCGGGTGGTCCGGCTGTGGATGGACCACGGGGTGCGGATCTTCCGGGTGGACAACCCGCACACCAAGCCGCTGCGGTTCTGGGAGCGGCTGCTCGCCGAGATCCGCTCGACCGACCCCGACGTGCTGTTCCTCGCCGAGGCGTTCACCAGGCCCGCGATGATGCACACCCTGGCGAAGATCGGCTTCCACCAGTCCTACACGTACTTCACCTGGCGCAACGGCGTCTGGGAGCTGACCGAGTACCTGCGCGAGCTGTCCGGCGAGGCGGCCGCGTACATGCGGCCCAACTTCTTCGCCAACACCCCGGACATCCTGCACGCCTACCTGCAGCACGGCGGCATCCCCGCGTTCAAGATCCGCGCCGTGCTTGCCTCGATGCTCTCCCCGACCTGGGGCATCTACTCTGGATATGAGCTGGGCGAGAACGTACCGCTGAGGCCGGGCAGCGAGGAGTACATGGATTCGGAGAAGTACCAGTACAGGCCCCGCGACTGGGCCGCCGCCGCCCGGGAGGGCATCGGCATCGCCGACTTCATCACCGAGCTGAACCGGATCAGGCGGGCGCACCCGGCCCTGCACTGGCTGCGAAATCTGCGCTTCCACCATGTCGACCAGCCCGAGCTGATGTGTTTTTCCAAGCGGGTCGATAAGATCCCGGGAAAGCAGGGGGGTGACACCGTACTGGTGGTCGTCAACCTGGACCCCTACCAGGTCCGGGAGGCGACGGTCTGGCTGGACATGCCCGCACTCGGGCTTGACGGCGACTTCATCGCGACGGACGAGCTCAGCGGCGAGTCCTACCGGTGGGGACCCGCCAGCTACGTGCGCCTTGACCCGGCGAGTAGGCCTGCCCATATCTTCACCGTTACGCCTGGCTAGGCCCGGCACGATCCAGGAGTTCCGGCAGTGACAGAACATCACGAGGCGATTACAGAATCGTTCTCCTTCGGGCAGGACCCTGAGTGGTACAAGCGCGCGGTGTTCTACGAGGTGCTCATCCGCGGCTTCCAGGATTCGACCGACGACGGCACCGGCGACCTGCGCGGGCTGATCTCCCGGCTCGACTACCTCGAGTGGCTCGGCATCGACTGCATCTGGCTGCTGCCGATCTACTCCTCGCCGCTGCGCGACGGCGGCTACGACATCGCCGATTTCATGGCCGTGCTGCCCGAGTACGGCAACATCGGGGACTTCGTCACGCTGGTCGACGAGGCGCACAAGCGGGGCATCAGGGTCATCGCCGACCTGGTGATGAACCACACCTCCGACCAGCACCCGTGGTTCCAGGCCTCGCGGTCGGACCCCGACGGGCCGTTCGGCGACTTCTACGTGTGGTCCGACACCGACGACAAGTACTCAGGCGCCCGGGTCATCTTCGTCGACACCGAGCAGTCCAACTGGACCTTCGACCCGGTCCGCGGCCAGTACTACTGGCACCGGTTCTTCTCCCACCAGCCGGACCTCAACTTCGAGAACCCCCGCGTCCAGGACGCGATGATCGAGGTGCTGCGGTTCTGGCTGGACCTCGGCATCGACGGGTTCCGGCTGGACGCGGTGCCGTACCTGTACGAGCGCGAGGGCACCAACTGCGAGAACCTCAAGGAGACCCACGAGTACCTCAAGCGGGTCCGGGCCGAGGTCGACAAGCTCTACCCGGACCGGGTGCTGCTCGCCGAGGCGAACCAGTGGCCCGCCGACGTGATCGAGTACTTCGGCGACCCGGACGTCGGCGGGGACGAGTGCCACATGGCGTTCCACTTCCCGCTGATGCCGCGCATCTTCATGGCCGTGCGGCGCGAGCAGCGCTACCCGATCTCGGAGATCCTGGCCCAGACCCCGCCGATCCCCGCGCGCTGCCAGTGGGGCATCTTCCTGCGCAACCACGACGAGCTGACGCTGGAGATGGTCACCGACGACGAGCGCGACTACATGTACGCCGAGTACGCCAAGGATCCCCGGATGAAGGCGAACATCGGGATCCGCCGGCGGCTGGCCCCGCTGCTCGACGGCGACCGCAACCAGCTCGAGCTGTTCACCGCGCTGCTGCTGTCGCTGCCCGGCTCGCCGGTGCTGTACTACGGCGACGAGATCGGCATGGGCGACAACATCTGGCTCGGCGACAGGGACGGCGTGCGGACGCCGATGCAGTGGACGCCCGACCGCAACGGCGGCTTCTCCCGGTCCGACCCGCAGCGGCTGTACCTGCCGCCGATCATGGACGCGATCTACGGCTACCAGGCGCTGAACGTGGAGGCCCAGCAGCGCAACCCCGCCTCGTTCCTGCACTGGACCAGGCGGATGATCGAGATCCGCAAGCGGCATCCGGTCTTCGGCAGCGGCGCGTACGAGGAGCTGACTTCGTCGAACCCGAGCGTGCTGGCGTTCGTTCGGCTGCCCTCGTCTTCGGATGACGAGGATTCCGACGG
>JASHTQ010000530.1 GCA_030040475.1 Streptosporangiaceae bacterium | reverse complement strand
CGGCGCGCTAGCCACGGCCCAATCGGCCCAGCCGGCCCAGCCGGCCCAGCCGGCCCAGCCACCGCCGGGGGCCGGGCAGACTCACCGCGACGCGGCGCTGCCCGGCGTGTGGCGGCTCGGCGTGGCCAGCGGCGCCCTCGAGGTCAAGGCGTTCTTCAGGGACAAGATGGCGGTCGCGTTCATCTTCGGGCTGCCGTCGATCCTGCTCGTCCTGCTTGGGTCCATCTTCGGCGGCCAGGCCGCCGCCCACGGCGTGACCGTGGGCCAGCTGTTCACCGCGGGCATGATCGCCGGCGGGATCATGTCGACAAGCTTCCAGTACCTGGCCATCAGCATTGCCACCGAGCGCGAGAACGGGATGCTCAAGCGGCTATCGGGAACGCCGATGCCGCGCGCGGCCTACTTTGCGGGAAAGTTCGTTCAGGTCCTGATGTGCACCGTGGCGGAGACCCTGCTGCTGATGGCGGTGGGCATCGTCTTCTACCACCTGCACCTGCCCACCTCACCCGGTCGCTGGTGGACATTCGCCTGGGTATTCCTGCTCGGCAGCGCGACCTGCGCGCTGCTCGGCATCGCCGCAAGCAGCGTGCCGCGCTCCGCGGCCAGCGCGGCACCGGTGATCACGTTGCCGTTCACCGTGCTCAACTTCATCTCCGGGGTATACGTCCCCTTCAACGACATTCCGCACTGGATGCAGGGTCTCGGCTCGTTCTTCCCGCTGAAGTGGATGGCGCAGGGCATGCGGTCGGTGTTCCTGCCGACCGGCGCGGACGCGCTGGAGCCCGCGCACGCCTGGGAGCACGGGCGCACCGTGCTGGTACTCCTCGTCTGGCTAGCGGCAGGATTGGTGCTATGCGCGAAGACGTTCCGCTGGCAGTCCCGGAGCTGACCGAGACGGAGCCGGCGCGGATGGGCCTGCTGGCGTCCTGGATCCCGGGCCGGAGCCAGCCGGGGCGGATCGAGCCGCGCTGGGACGCGTATTACGCGGTGGTGTTCGGCGCCTGCGTGGCGATCGTGCTGGCCGGGCCGATCACGACGACGGGACGGATCATCGCGGGCGTGGCGCTGGCCGCCATGGTGCCGTGGTACGTCGCCATCGGCAGGCCGCTGATGGAACTGGAGGAAGCGACGCCTCGCGGGACGATCTACCTATCCGGGCTGGTCGTCCTGTTCGCCGTCGCGCAGAGCCAGGACCCCAATGCCTGGTTCCTCGCGCTCGCGCTCTGCCCGCAGTGCTTCCGCGTGGCGACGGTGCGCCGCGGCATGGTCTTCGTGGTCATCCTCAACGTGGCCGCCGGGCTGCTGCTCATATGGCGCGAGCCGGGGCCGGACGGGGCACTGACCGCTCTTTGCCTGGTGATCTTCGCGGTCGGGTTCTCGCAGGTCTACAGCCGCTGGATGGTCCGAGTGGTCGAGCAGAGCATGGAGCGGGCCGCCCTCATCACGCAGTTGGAGTCCACCAGGGCCGAGCTCGCCGCTGCTCACCACGAGGCCGGCGTGATCGCCGAACGCCACCGGCTGGCCGGCGAGATCCACGACACCCTGGCCCAGGGCTTCGCCAGCATCGTCACGCTGCTGCAGGCCGCCGAGGCCGGCTTGAGCGCAGACGAACCGAGCACGGATAGCGCCCGCAGGCACGTGGAGATGGCGGTGGCGACCGCGCGCGAGAACCTGGCCGAGGCGCGGGCGCTTGTTACCGCGCTCAGCCCCGCCCAGCTGCAATCGAGCACCCTCGCCGAGGCCCTGCGCCGGGCGGCGGACGCCACCGCGGCCGCGGCGGGCCTGACGGTCACGGCGCAGGCAACCGGCACCGCACGGCGGCTGCCCACCGCCACAGAGGTGGTGCTCCTGCGGGTCTGCCAGGAGGCCCTCGCGAACGTCCGCAAGCATGCGGCAGCGCACACGGTGTCCGTCCAATTGTGCTATGCCGATGCCAGAGTACGGCTGACCGTCGCCGACGACGGCGCCGGGTTCGACGTGAACCACGTCAACGACGGCTACGGGCTACGCGGCATGCGCGAGCGGGTCCGGCAGGTCGGCGGCACGATCGGAGTCCGCTCGGCCATCGGCGAGGGTACCGAGATCAGCGTGGAGGTACCGGGGTGACCAAGGAGCCCAAGAAGCCCATCCGGGTGCTGCTGGCCGACGATCACCCCGTGGTCCGCGCCGGCCTGCGCGGCATGCTGGCCGCCGACCCCGGCATCGAGGTGGCGGGCGAGGCGGGCTCCGGCGCGGAGGCGGTGGCGGCGAGCCTGGCCAGTGACTACGACGTCGTCCTGATGGACCTGCGGATGCCGGGCGGCGACGGCGTCAAGGCCACCGAGCAGATCATCGCGGCGGATCCGGGAGCCCGGGTGGTCGTGCTGACCACGTATGAGACCGATGCCGACATCCTGCGGGCGGTGGCTGCCGGGGCCACCGGCTACCTGCTCAAGGACGCAACGTCCGCCGAACTAGCCGACGCCGTCCGCGCCGCTGCGCGGGGCGAGACCGTGCTGGCTCCCTCGGTGGCCGAGCGCCTCGTGACACATGTCCGCCGGCCACCGCAGGAGTCGCTGTCCGCCAGGGAAACCGAGGTGCTGGCCCAGGTGGCACGTGGCCGCACCAACGCCGAGATCGGCCGCGAGCTGTTTATCAGCGAGGCGACGGTCAAGACGCACCTGCTGCGCGCGTTCGGCAAGCTGGGCGTGTCCGACCGCACCGCGGCGGTCACCACCGCGATCCAGCGCGGCCTGCTCCCGCCGCCGGGCCACTGACCGGCACGGTACGCCGGCGCGAGACGAAGCTAACCCGGTGACCGCCGCGAGCAGGAGCCCGGCATCGGTCAGGTCCGGCAGCACGACGTGCGCGCCCGCGGCAGCGAGCGACGCCGCGGAGTAGCTCCCCGTCGCGACCCCCACCGCACGAGCCCCGGTGGCCAGCGCCGCCTCCACGTCGAGCGGCGTGTCACCTATCAGCACGGTCGAGCCAGCAAAGTCCGTCCCGTACGCTTGCCCGGCCGCCAACCTGGCCACCGGCACGAGCTCGGCCCGCACCTCATGCACGTCCCCGTACGCGCCGACATCGAGGTCCAGGCAAGCATCAAGCCCGGCCAGCCGGAGCTTCAGCGACGCGAGCGGCCTGATGTTGCCGGTGAGCACGGACTGGCGGGCGCCGATCGAGGCCAGCTCATCGATGGCCGCCGCCGCCCCCGGCAAGGCCCGCACGTCAGCCCGCACCGTGCCGGATGCCGACAACCGGGCCAGCGCGGCGAGGAAGCCGTCCACCGCCGCATCGGACGAGGCGACCCCGGCCAGCGCGAGCGTGTCCAGGATGATCGCGCGGTCGGTCCGCCCGGCCTTCGGCGCGACCGCGGGCAGCTCCCGGCCGAACATCTCGCGGAACACCACCTCGTACAGCCGCGTCCCCAGGCCGCGCGCGTCCACCAGCGTGTAGTCGACGTCCCACAGCACCAGCAGCTCGCCCACGAGCCCAGGCTATCGGCAGCCTAACCGCGTCTATCCGGGCGGATAGTCCGCAGCCGGATTAGACTCGCCGCGACGGGAGACGAAAGCGGAGGTGGCTGATGGCTGGGCGGATCCGCGACGAGGACATCGCGGCGATCCGCGAGCGATCCCCCATCGACGAGGTGGTCGGTGAGTACCTGCAGCTGCGGAACGCGGGTGGCGGCTCGCTCAAGGGCCTGTGCCCGTTCCACGACGAGAAGACGCCCTCGTTCAACGTCACCCCGGCCCGCGGCCTGTGGTACTGCCACGGCTGCGGCGAGGGCGGCGACCTGATCAAATTCGTCCAGAAGATCGACGGGCTCAGCTTCGTCGAGGCGGTGGAGAAGCTGGCCGGACGGGCGGGCATCGACCTGCGCTACGAGCAGGGCGGCTACGTGCCCGGCCAGGAGCAGAGCCATCGCCGCAGACTGATCGACGCGCACCGGGCCGCCGCCGAGTTCTACGCGGAGCAGCTAGGTAAACCAGACGCCGACCACGCCAGGCAGTTCCTGGCCGAGCGCGGCTTCGAGCCCGCCGACGCGGAGCGGTTCGGCGTCGGCTACTCGCCGAGGGCCTGGGAGGACCTGACCAGGCACCTGCGCGGCCGCGGCTTCGCCGACACCGAGCTGATCGCGGCCGGCCTGGCCATCCAGGGCAACCGCGGCCCGCGGGACAGGTTCCGCGGCCGGCTGATGTGGCCGATCAGGGACCTGTCAGGCGACGTGATCGCGTTCGGCGCCCGCAAGCTCGACCCGGAAGAGGACGGGCCCAAGTACCTCAACACGCCGGAGACCACGCTGTTCCGCAAGAGCACCGTGCTGTACGGCGCGGACCTGGCCAAGCGGGAGATCGCGCAGCGCCGGCAGGCGGTCATCGTCGAGGGCTACACCGACGTGATGGCCTGCCACCTGGCCGGGGTGCCGACCGCCGTGGCGACCTGCGGCACGTCGTTCGGCGAGGACCACGTCAAGGTGCTGCGCAGGCTGATCATGGACACCGAGGGGTCGGCCGGCGAGGTGATCTTCACCTTCGACGGCGACGCGGCCGGGCAGCGCGCCGCGCTACGTGCGTTCAGCATGGAAGCGAAGTTTGTAACCCAGACCTTCGTAACCGTGCAGCCTGACGGCCTCGACCCCTGCGACCTGCGGCTACAGCACGGCAACGCTGCCCTAAAAGACCTGATCGCCCGCCGCGTCCCGCTGTTCGAGTTCGCAATCAAGGGCGTGCTCGCCCATCACGACCTAAATACCACAGAGGGCCAGCTCGCCGCGCTTGACGAGGCCGCGCCGATCGTGTCCAAGATCAAGGACAAGGCCCTGCGCGACCGGTACGCGGTCAACCTGGATCGGTGGCTAGGGTTGCTGGACGAAGGGTTCGTGTTGGCACGGGTCCGCGCCCAGTCAGGAGAGACCGGTGCCCGGTCTAGGCGCGGCGGCACGCGCGCCTCCGCCAGTGACCGCACGCACCGAGCCCAGAACGGTCGCCACGGTTCGTTCGGAATAAATGGAGACGAGTCGCCCGATGACGAGAAGCAGGGCGACGTCGGCCAGCCCTACGATCTGAACGACCCGGTGGTCCGGGTCGAGCGCGAGGTGCTCAAGCTCGCCATCCAGCGGCCGGCACTGTGCGGGCCTGAGTTTGATGCGCTTGGCGTGGCGGCGTTCACCATGCCCAGGCATGCAGCAGTGTTCACCCTGATCACCGCCATTGGCGGTACGGCCATGGTCGGCAGCACTCGGGAATGGGTGATCCGGTTGTGCGAGGCGGCGCCAAACGAACGTGTACAGGGATTCATCGCCGAGCTTGCGGTCGAGCCGCTGAAGATCCCGGGCGAGCCGGACGCTAAGTACGTCGATGTGCAGCTAGCGCGGGTGGGTGAACTGGCGGTCAGCCGCGAGATCAAGGCGGTGAAGTCGCGTCTGCAGCGGACGAACCCGCTGCAGGAGGAGACCGCGCACCGCCGGTTGTTCGGGGACCTCATGGCCCTAGAAACGCGGCGCCGGTCGCTGATCGACCGCGCCGCCGGAGGGTGATTCTGGGTCGCGCGTGATTATAGGGACGCATGCCGTCCGGTTAAGTAGCGCCAGGGTGACAAAATTAGGTCCCCCGTAACCATGCGTTCGTGACGCACACTGGTCCCGTGGCTCTCACCGTACTAACGAACGGACCAGCACCAGCGGAGCAGCTGACGGATCTCGTGGCGCTAGGACGGGAGCGAGGCGCCGTGACGATGGCTGACGTCATGGTGGCGCTCGATCGCGCCGATCTGGGTCCGGAGACCCTGGACGCGGCCGTCCGCGCGCTGGCCGACGAGGGCGTCGACGTCCTCGACGTGCCGCGCGATGACGAGGCCGAGGCCGACATCCGCCCGGCCGGGCTCGACGGCGGCAGACGGGCCGCCACCAGCGACCTGGTGCGGATCTACCTCAGGGAGATCGGCCGCGTCCCGCTGCTGACCGCAGAGGACGAGGTGGAGCTGGCCAAGGCGATCGAGGCGGGCCTGTTCGCCGAGGAGAAGCTGTCCGGCGGCTTCCCGATCCTCGGCGCGGTGCACGGCGACCTGGAGCTCCTCGTCGGCGAGGGGGTCAAGGCCAAGCAGCGGCTGATCGAGGCGAACCTGCGCCTGGTGGTGTCGATCGCCAAGCGCTACATCGGCCGCGGGCTGGTCTTCCTCGACCTCATCCAGGAGGGGAACCTCGGCTTGATCCGCGCCGTGGAGAAGTTCGACTACACCCGCGGCTACAAGTTCTCCACCTACGCGACCTGGTGGATACGCCAGGCCATCACAAGGGCCATCGCCGACCAGGCGCGCACCATCCGGGTGCCGGTGCACATGGTCGAGACGATCAACAAGCTGTCTCGCGTGCAGCGCCAGCTCCACCAGGAGCTGGGCCGGGAGGCGACCGCGGAGGAGATCGCGGCCGAGATGGGCCTGGAGCCCGAGCGGGTCGCGGAGATCCAGCGGATCGCCCAGGAGCCGGTGTCGCTGCAGTCCCCGATCGGCGAGGAGGAGTCCGACCTCGGGGACTTCATCGAGGACGCGGACGCCGTTGTGCCGATCGAGGCCGCCGCGTTCATCATGCTGCAGGACCAGCTAGAGCGGGTCCTCGACGAGCTGGCCGAACGCGAGCAGCGCATCATCCAGCTGCGGTTCGGCCTCACCGACGGGCATCCGCGGACGCTGGAGGAGGTCGGCAGGGAGTTCGGCGTGACCAGGGAGCGGATCAGGCAGATCGAGTCGAAGACCCTGGCCAAGCTCCGCCACCCCAGCCGCGCCCAGATGCTGCGGGAGTACCTCGACTAGCCGCCCGCGCCGGGCGCCGTCGGCGGACTTAGCCGCCGGTCCCGCGCGTCGCTCGCGGGCTAGTCGCCGGGCCTGGTGCCGTTCACGCCCGCGTGCTGGCCGTCGTCCGCATGCCGTCCAGGCAGCCGGTCCAGCCGCCCGCGGACCTTGCCCGCGCCGGTCTTCGCCGTCTCGGTGATCTTCGGCATCCGCTCCGCGGCCCGTTGCCCGGCCACCTTGGTGAGCTCGGTCGCCTTGTTGCCTGCTGCGCGGGTGGCCGCCCGCACGGCCGGGCTCTCCAGCGCGCGCCGACCGTACTTCTTCATCTGCTCATACCGCTCACGCCCTGCCCGCGCGCCGGCCACGAAGCCGGCCGCGAACCCCGCGAGGAAGATGGCGCGGTTCCGCATGTGGCACCCCTTTCGTGCCTGGAGGTCATGTGCACACATGACCTTCCCCCTGTGACCCAGGGTACTCATCCTGCTCGCCACGACCGCGGCGGCCCCCGCAACGTCACGGCCGCGCCCCGGGTGCGCTACCCTTATCCGGGTCGATCCCGCGTAGCTCAATCGGCAGAGCGTCCGGCTGTTAACCGGCAGGTTATAGGTTCGAGTCCTATCGCGGGAGCTCAGCAGTTCTTTTCGCTGCCCTGTGCGAGCACAGGGGCCTGCCCGCGGCGAGCTGCGGCCAACCCCCGTCCCGCGCCCCCCGCTGACCTCCGCGCTCCGATCTCGCCGCATCGTCATTTTTGGGCCGAACGAACGGTGGTAACACTCCAGCGCCCGTGTCAGCCACTCGGGTGGGCCGATCGGCACCGCCGCTTCCGCCTGCCCCTGCTCGACGACACCACCCCGAATACTTCCGCTGAAGATAGTATTATTAGGAGAAGTATCTATCCAGATAGTCTTGGAGGGCGGGCCGTGGCGGGCTTCGTGGGACGGCAGCGCGAGCTGGCTCTGCTTGACGGGATGCTCGCCGAGGTCCGTGAGCTCGCTGGCTCTGCCCGGCCGGGGAAGTGCGTCATCGTCCGGGGGCGTCGGCGGATCGGCAAGTCCGCGCTCGTCGAGGAGTTCATCGAGCAGCAGCAGGTACCGAGCGTGTTCTACACCGCCGAGATCGGGTTCAGTGGCGAGCCATTGCGGGAGTTCAGCGACGCGGTACGTATCTCTGGGCTGCGCGAGGCACACGTGTTCGGTGAGGCGGTGCCGGGAAACTGGGCCGCGGCGCTTCGCCAGCTGGCCGGAGTGCTCCCCGACGTCGAACCGAGCATCGTCGTCTTGGACGAGCTGCCGTACCTGATGGATTCCGGTGGTGCGTTCGAGAGCGTGCTGCAGCGTGCGTGGGACCGGGAACTGTCTCACAAGCCGGTGCTGCTCATCCTTGTCGGGTCTGACCTGTCGATGATGGAGGCGCTAGGCTCCTATGGCCGTCCGTTCCACCAGCGCGGCACGCAACTGGCGGTGGGACCACTGAACCCGGCCGACGTCGCGGCGATGGCCGGGCTGGGCGCGGCAGAGGCCTTTGACGCGGCGCTGGTCACCGGTGGCCTGCCGATCATCTGCGCCCGGTGGCAGCATGGTGAGGACATGCGGTCCTTCCTGGCCCGTGAGCTGGCCAACCCGGTGAGCCCGCTGGTGGTTTCCGCTCAGCTCTCGCTCGCGGCGGAGTTCCCCGACCAGGCCCAGGCCCGGATGGTCCTGGCCGCGATCGGCAGCGGAGAACGGACCTTCATCAATATTGCCCGGGCCGCCGGGGGCATCGCCCACTCCACGCTGAGCCGCGCAGCCGACCTCCTGATCAGCAAGGGCGCCGTGGCGGGGGACCTGCCGGTCGCCCTTTCCCCGTCGAAGGAGCGCCGGTACCGGATCACGGATTCCTACCTGCGGTTCTGGCTCGCTTTCCTCGGCCCGTACCTGGCCGAGGTCGACCGGATGCGCTCGGATCTGACCCTGGCGCGGATCGATCGGAGCTGGACCGACTGGCGCGGCCGCGCCGTCGAGCCGCTGGTCCGCGAGGCCCTCGCCCGCCTGCTGCCCGCCCAGGGCATCCCCGTCGCGCCGGTGATCGGCGGCTACTGGACGCGCAGCAACGACGTCGAGATCGACATCGTCGGCGCCGACCGGGAGCCTGTCGCGAAGCAGTTGCTGTTCCTCGGCTCAGTCAAGTGGCTGGAGACAGGCCAGTTCGACGACCACGACCTGGTAGCGCTGCAGCATCACCGCGATCGGGTCACCCCCGACCCGGTCCCGCTCATCGCCGTCTCCCGCTCGGGAGCTTCCCGCACGCACGCCGACGCGGTCTTCACCCCGGCCGACCTGATAGCAGCCTGGTAAACCCCCCAGCAAGCTGGCGCGGTGCTCGCCGGATCTGAGCGCCCCGGACTGGAAAGGAAGTTGGAATGACACAGGACAATGTTCTGCTAGAAGTGCGGGATGGCGTCGCCCTGGTGACGCTGAATCGCCCGGACCGGCGGAATCCCATATCGGAGCCGGCGATGGTGCAGGATCTCGTTACCTCGCTGCGCCGGCTGGGCCAGGACGTAAATGTGCGGGCGGTGATCCTGACCGGTTCGGGCACCGCATTCTCGGCCGGCGGTGACATCTTTGCCATGGCAGAGAACATCGAGCGACGCCGATCCGAGCCGCTGCGTACCGTCGATCATTACCGGGACGGCATCCAGCGCATACCCGTAGTAATAGAGGAGCTGGCGGTACCGATAATCGCGGCGGTAAACGGGCCAGCAATCGGTGCGGGCTGCGACCTGGCGTGTATGTGCGACATTCGGCTGGCCTCGGAGAATGCGAAGTTCGCGGAGAGCTTCGTCCGGCTGGGGCTGATACCAGGCGATGGCGGCGCATGGTTCCTGCAACGAGTTGTCGGATATGCCAGAGCATGCGAGCTGACCTTCACGGGCGATACGATAGACGCAGAAACGGCATTGTCGATAGGCCTTGTTTCCGCCGTTTACCCGCACGCGGAACTTCTGGACCGGGCCAGCGAGCTGGCCCGGCGAATTGCACAGAATCCACCAGATGCGGTGCGCGCGGCGAAGCGGCTGATGAAGTTCGCGCGGCACGGCTCCCTGGCCGACACGCTGGAGTCGTCGGCCATCGCCCAGGCGCTTGCGCATACGTCGGCGGAACACCGGGACGCGGTCGCGGCCTCGGTCGCGAGGCTGAACGCCCGGAGCGGGAAATCGCCCAGCTAGAACGCTCGAGCGACGGCGATCCCGCGGGCCGAGGCAGGAGCGTGCCGACCCGGCTCCGGCCGGCTGCCAGCTGGCGGCGGATGGGTAACCAGCTGATAACAGGCG
>JASHTQ010000529.1 GCA_030040475.1 Streptosporangiaceae bacterium | reverse complement strand
TCTGCCTGCGAGACGCCGCGGCCGGGATGGCCGGCGCCGGGGACCTGGGCGAGGCCCGGCGGCTGGCCGGGGAATCCCTGGCGCTACTGGCCGGCCTGGGCGCCGCGGGCGACGAGCGGGTGGCCAGGGCGATGCTGCGGCGCGCGGGGCTGGTGTTCGGGACCCGGGCCAGGCACGCGGGCGCCACCCACGGCTGGCAGGCCCTGACCGAGGCCGAGCTGGGGGTGATCTGTTTGCTGGCCGAGGGCCGCTCTAACCCCGAGATCGCGCAGGTCCTCTACCTCAGTGCCCGCACCGTCGGCTGGCACGTGTCCAACGCGCTGCGCAAGCTCGGCCTGTCCTCACGGGTCGAGCTGGCCGCCGAGGCCCTGCGGCGCGGCCTCCGCTAGGGCGATCAGCCGTTCCAGCGCGCCCATCAGGGCCAGCCAGCCGGTGAAGGCAACCGGTGCCTGCCCGGCGGCGCTGACCCGCCCGCGCACCGGGTGGGCGCCGTCCACCACGATCTCGATCCGCACCCATCGACCATCTCCCCGCCGGTGAGATGCAAACACCGGTCAGTTGACGGGTCTTTCGCCGCCCGGCGCGGCGTACCGTCGGCCACTAAATGGCCGATCGAGCGGATCGCGGCGCCTGCGCGATCCGCGGCGGGTGGGGAAAGCGCCGGATGCAGGCATCACGGCGGCGGTTCGCGCAGTGGCGCGGGCGGGCCGGCCGGCGGTCGCGCGGGCCGGGGCACGAAAGGGGTGGGCTGGGATGACAGGCGGCAGCGCGGGGCGGGACAGGGCCTGGCGTATCGCCAAGGGGCGGCGGCGGGTGCTCGCGGTGGCCGTGGGCACCGGCACGGCCGCGGCGTTCACGGTGCTGGCCACGACGGCGGGCACCGCGCACGCGCAGCCGCTGCCGGCCGGGTGCACCCAGTCCGGGCAGACCGTGACCTGCAGTTACGCCTACACCGGGGGCGAGCAGACCTTCACCGTCCCGTCCGGGGTGGCCACCCTGGATGTGACAGCGGTCGGCGCCGCAGGCGGCAGCGTCAGTAACCTCCTCGATACGAACGGCGGGCCGGGCGCCTCGGTTGAGGACACGGCCGTTCCGGTCAGCGTCTATCAAGGCCAGGCGCTGACCGTGATCGTGGGCGGGGTCGGCGGCACCGGGAGCTACACCAATGGTGGCGCGGGCGGGAGTCCGGGCGGCGGCGGCGCCGGGGGCGACTACCCGGACGGAAACCCAGCCGCTAACTATGACGGCGGCGGGGGCGGAGGCTACTCGGGGCTGCTTAGCCCGTCCGGGTCAGCGCTGGTCATCGCCGCCGGCGGCGGGGGCGGCGGCACCGGCGGCTTTGGCGGGACCGCTGACATCGGCAAGGGCGGCGGCGCTGGCGACTGCGAGTCCCAGCTCGGCTGTGGTGGCGGCGGCGGCACTAGTACCGCCGGCGGCGCGGGTGGTAGTGGCTTCCCCGTCAGCGGTAACGGGAGTCCGGGCACGAGCCTGGCAGGCGGCCAGGGCGGTGCCTCGAAGGAGCCGAGACTCTCCAGCGGCGGTGGCGGCGGCGGTGGCTACTACGGTGGTGGCGGCGGTGGCGGTGGTGGTGGCGGCGTTTCTGGCGGTGGTGGCGGCGGGTCCAGCTTCGGGATCAGCGGCCTGACCAACGAGAAGTACGCGGCCGGTCCGGCGTCGGTGACGATCTCCTACACCGTGGTGCAGCCCTTGCAGGTGACCACGACCAGCCTGCCCGCGGCTACGGGCGGGCAGGGGTATTCCGCGGCGCTGGACGCTTCGGGCGGGGTGACGCCGTATTCCTGGCAGGTGACGGCCGGGTCGCTGCCGCCGGGGCTGGCGCTCAGCGCGGCCGGGGTGATCTCCGGGGTGCCGGACGTGGCGGGGACCTACGAGTTCACGGTGACGGTGAGCGATGCGGAGAGCCCGGCGATGACGGCCAGCGCGGCGCTGTCGATCGCGGTGAGCGGGCCGGTGATCACCTCGCTGAGCCCGGATCATGGCCCGGCATACGGGGATACGCCGGTGCGCATCTTCGGGTCGGGGCTGTCCTGCCCGGCGGGCGAGCGGGGGTGCAAGGTCAGCGTGAGCTTCGGCGGGAAGGCGGCGGTGGTGATCCTGGCCTCGCCGTCGCTGCTGGAGGTGGTGTCCCCGGCGGGGTCCGGGACGGTCACGGTGACGGTGACGGCGGGCGGGGTGTCCAGCCAGGCCACCACGGCCGGCCAGTTCACCTACGCCGGGTTCCCGCTGTTGTAACCGTCATCGGGATAGGGCCGTAGCCCGCAGGTCCCCCCGGACAGTCCGGCGGGGGCCTGCGGGCCAGGTCGCCGAGGAGGACTTGTTCGAGTGCACGGCGCGGAAGGGCGGCCGTGAGGCCGTACGCGTGGCTAGCCCGCGGCAGGCCGATCCGGCTGCTGCTGGCGGCCTCGGGTGCCTGCTGCGCCGGCGATCTGGCGGCCTTCACGGCGGCATCGGTGTACGCCTACCATGCGGGCGGCGCCGGGCTTGTCGCCGTGCTCGGCCTGCTCAAGGCGCTCCCGGGCGCGCTTCTCGTGCCGCTGGTCACCAGCCGGGCCGACCGGATGCGGCGCGAGCGGCTGCTGATCGCTTCTGTGGTGCCGAGGGCGCTGCTGCTCGGCGCGGCCGCGATCGCCATGGCCGGCCGCGGCCAGGTGGTCCTCGTCGTCGTGCTGGTCGCGCTTGAAGGCGGTCTCGCCAGCGTCTTCCGTCAGGTGCAAGCCGCCCTGCTGCCCTGGCTTGCCCGCACCCCGGACGAGCTGACGACCGCGAACACGGCCGCCAGCGTGACGGAATCGGCGGCCACGCTGGCCGGGCCCGCGCTCGCCGCGGGCCTGCTCGTGACCGGCACGCCGCTGGCCGCGATGCTGGCCGCCTGCGGGCTCGTCGCGGTCGGCGCCGGCCTGCTGGCCG
>JASHTQ010000528.1 GCA_030040475.1 Streptosporangiaceae bacterium | reverse complement strand
GCCCGCGACTGCAGCATCTGGGGCAGCCCGAGGTGCGGGCCCTGCGAAGCGTGCATGGCCATGAAGAAGGTGCCCAACGCGGTGCCGGCCACCGTCGCGACGACCGTCCACAGGATCGACAGGCCGAGGGCCGGGCCCAGGAATCCGACCGCGACCGATAGCGACTGGGTGTTGCTGAGGAACCAGAACACCCCTTGTTGCCTGACGGTGCCGTGTCGCTCGGAGTCGGGCACGAAGTCGATCGAGTGCTTCTCGATGGCAGCGATAGCGGTCGGCTCGAGCGCAGCATGCCCCTCGGTGAGGTCGGGCGAGGTCGTCACGGCAGTCTCCACAATCGCTGGAGCGGTATGGTCCAATTACCGATATAGCCTATCTTTATTATAGGGAATGTCAACGTGCTATGGCGTGCTTGATTGATCACACAAGGTAGCGGCGCAGCACGCGAGCGGCTCGGCTGAACGGTCGCTGACTGCGTGCGATCCGACGTTGAGCAGCGATAAATGCCTTGGGCGCGGCGGGCAAGCCGGCTCAGGCGATTAGCCGCCGCGCCACCCGCGTCTTCTTGTCTCTGCGGACACGTGGGGGCTGATGGCGATGTTACGTATACGTAAGCATACGTTTGACCGTGATATCTTTGAGTGTGCTAACAGTGGCGACCAGTGTCCGCGCCTACGAGATTCTGCGCAGTGACATCCTGGCCGGCGTGTTCGAACCGGGCACGACGCTGCTCGAGACGGCCCTTGCGGAGCGTTACGGTATATCCCGCACGCCGATCAGGGAGGCGCTCGGTCGCCTGGAGCAGGACGACCTGCTGGAGCGAGCCTCCCGCGGCTACCGGGTCCGCTCCGGCACGCCGCAGGACGTGCTCGACATCTACGAGGCAAGGGTGGCACTGGAGGCTGCCGCCGCGGCCGCGGCGGCAGCTAGGTGCACGGACCTTGACCTGGCACGGTTGCTGCACATCCACGCCGTTACCGGCGAGTGCACCGACCCGGCGGAGACCCGGGAATTGAACTCCGAGTGGCACCTCGCGCTCTGGCAGGCCAGCCACAACCGTACGATCCTGGCGCTGCTCACGCGGCTGACCGCGCAGCTGCGCATTTACGATCGCGGCCCGCACGAAACCGCGGAGGACCTGCGCAAGACAAGGCTGGAGCACACCCAGGTACTCGCCGCCATCAGCGCGCGCGATCCCGAGTCCGCCAGGACGCACCTGACTGGGCATCTCGCTCGGTCCCGGGAGCTGCGGCTGGCGCAGTTCGCCCAGAGCGTGCCCCGCGAGGCAATCTGATCCCGGCGGTACTTCAGGTCACGTGGCGGCGATCGCCTTGGCGGCTGCTAGCGGCCATGACGCACGTGGCGGCCTCATTCCGTCCCCGTTCGGTGAACAGACCGAGACGGCAGGCCTATTCGAGGTGTCGGGGGGAGCCTAAGTCGAAGCCCTCGAAGGGCGGCGGCATCCCGGAGAAGGGAAACCACGGCTCGTTCGGCTTCATTTTCATGATCGAGCTCAGCCAGTACGGCGGCGAGCCGCTGCACCCGCCGGGCCGTCTCGGCCTGCCGTGCCGTCTGCTCGTGGTAGCCGCGCACGGCCGCGGCGATCTCGGCCAGGTACCCGGCCCGGGCGCCTGCAGGATCCGCCGCATGATGTTGACCGCCGCGTCGTGCCCGTCGAACAACGCGGTCGACGTCACGAACCGCACGGGATGCGTGGGTACGTGCAGGTTACTGCCCTTCGCGGTGGTCACTGCCGGTCAGCTCCGGAGCAGGGCGCGGGCCATGACGAGCCGCTGTATCTGGTTCGTGCCCTCGTAGATCTGGGTGATCTTCGCGTCGCGCATCATCCGCTCGACGGGAAAGTCCCTGGTGTACCCGGCGCCGCCGAATAGCTGCACGGCGTCCGTGGTGACCTGCATGGCGACGTCCGAGGCGAAGCATTTAGCCGCGCTGCAGACAAATCCGAGACCGGGTTCCCCGCGCTCCGCCCGGGCCGCGGCCAGGTAGACGAGGTGCCTGGCCGCCTCGATCTTCATCGCCATGTCGGCCAGCGTGAACTGGGTGCCCTGGAAATCGCCGATGGCCCGGCCGAACTGCCTGCGTTCCCTGACGTACCTGATCGTCGCGTCCAGTGCACCCTGGGCGATGCCGACCGCCTGCGCGCCGATGGTCGGCCGGGTATGGTCCAGCGTGCGCAGTGCCGTCTTCAGGCCGGTTCCGGGCTCGCCGATGATCCGGTCGGCTGGGATGGCGCAGTCGGTGAAGTAGATCTCGCGGGTCGGGGAGCCCCTGATGCCCATCTTGCGTTCCTTGGGCCCGATCTCCAAGCCGGGGTCTGCGGCGTGCACGGCGAACGCGGAGATGCCGTCGGCCTTGCGCGCCGCGGCCGGGTCGGTCACGGCCATGACCGTGTACCAGGTGGCCTCGCCGGCGTTAGTGATCCAGCATTTCGCGCCGTTGAGAACCCATACGCCGCCGTCCAGCCGCGCCCTCGTGCGCATCGAGGCGGTGTCCGATCCTGCCTCCCGCTCGCTGAGCGCGTAGCAGGCCGACGCGCCGTGGGCGACGTCGGGCAGGACCTGCCGCTTCAGGTCTTCGCCGGCGGCCAGCAGGAGCGGCATCGTGGCCAGCTTGTTGACCGCGGGGATCAGCGAGGAGGACGCGCAGACTCGCGCCACCTCCTCGATCAGGATGCAGGCCGCTACCGCATCCGCGCCCTCTCCGCCGTACCGCTCGGGAATGTGGATGGCGTGGAAGGCCGAACGGACCAGCGCCTCGCGCGCCTCGGCCGGGTAGCGCTCCTGCTCGTCGACGTCGGCCGCATGCGGCTGTATGTCTTTCTCCGCGAGGGTGCGGACTGCCTCGCGAAGGGCGTCGTGCTCCTCGCCCAGCTGGTAAAGGCATGGCGTGCTCATCTGGGCTCACCCCCTTCCGGGCGGATCGGTGTAGTCATAGAAGCCGTGGCCGGTCTTCTTGCCGAGGCGTCCCGCGTCCACCAGGCGCAGCAGCAGGGGAGGCGGCGCGTAGCGTGGTTCGGCGAATTCCTCGTGCATCGACCGGGCCACTTCGGTGACGGTGTCGAGGCCGATGAAGTCGGCCAGACGTAGCGGGCCCATCGGGTGCCCGCAGCCGAGCACCATCCCCGTGTCGATGTCCTCGGCAGCGGCGAAGCCCGACTCGAGCATCCGGACCGCGGCCAGCAGGTAGGGGATGAGCAGCGCGTTGACCACGAAGCCGGCCCGGTCCCGGCAGCGGATGGCCGTCTTGCCGAGGGTGGCGGTGATAAACGCCTCCGCACGCCAGCTGGTTTCCTCGCTGGTCAGCAGGCAGGGAATCAGCTCGACCAGGCTGAGCACCGGAACCGGGTTGAAGAAGTGGATGCCGATGACCTGCGCGGGCCGCCTGGTCGCCATGGCCAGCCTCATGATCGGGATGGACGACGTGTTGGACGCCAGGATGGCCTCGCGCCTGGCGACTATCTCGTCGAGGGCGGCAAGCACGCCGGACTTGGCGCCCGCGCGCTCGGTGATGGCCTCGATGACAAGCTCGCGGTCGGCGAATTCGCCGAGGCCGACGGTGAATCTGATGGCGTCCAGCGCCTTGTCCCGGTCGGCCTGCGTGAGTTTTCCAGCCCGGACCGCCCGGTCCAGTGACCGGACCACGCGGGCCCGGCCCGCTCCTGCCGCCTCGGCGCTGACCTCGGCCACGAGCACGTCCAGGCCGGCCCGGGCGCATACCTCGGCGATGCCCGCGCCCATGATGCCCGAACCGACCACGCCGACGCGGCTGATGTCTCCCACCTGATCTCCTCGCTGCGCCGACGGGTCAGTGCTCCGGCTGGCATGCGTTCATACCTTCTCCTTGACCAGCGGCGGTGACGCCGGCCCGATGCTCGCGGCCATCTCGGCGGCCACGTCGGCGCCGTAGGACTCGCCGATGCGGGCGAGGAACTCCTCCGGCTGGAACCGGTACTCCTGCGTTCCTGACGTCTCCATCACCAGGGCGGCCATCGCGCAGCCCAGCTGCGCCGACCCCTCGTGGCCCAGGCCGTGGGCGAGTCCGGCCAGGAAACCCGCGCGGAAGGCGTCACCTGCTCCGGTGGGATCCGCGATCCGGCCGAGCGCGGCCGCGGCCACCGAGACGGCCGGCTCCATGACCGACTCGACCGTGGCGCCTTCGGGACCGGTCGTGGTCACCCAGGCACCTACCCGGCCAAGGAGTTCTGCGGCATCCCAGCCGGTCTTGCGGATCAGCAGTGCTCGCTCGTATTCGTTCGTGAACAGGTACCTGGCGCCGCCGACGAGCCGCCGCAGCTCCGTTCCGTCCATCCGGGCGATCTGCTGGGAGGGGTCCGCCGCGAACGGCACCCCGCGGTCCCGGCAGGCCTGGGTGTGCCGCAGCATCGCCGCCGGGTCGTCGGGACAGATGAGAACGATACCCAGGTCGGGTTCTGCCCGCAGGATCGCGGCCAGGTCGATCTGCCGGGCCTCGTTCATCGCCCCGGCGTAGAAGGACGCGATCTGGTTGTTGTCGGCGTCGGTCGTGCACAGGAACCGGGCGGTGTGCAGGCTCTCGGACACGCGCACGTGCCGCGTGTCCACGTCGTGTGCCTCCAGCCAGTGCCGGTAGTCGGCGAAGTCCGCGCCGACCGAGCCCACCAGCATCGGCCGCAACCCGAGCCGGGCCAGGCCGAACGCGACGTTGGCCGCGATCCCGCCCCGGTGGATCTCCAGCTCGTCCACCAGGAACGACAGCGAGACCTTGTCGAGTTTGCCCTCGATCAGCTGCTCGGTGAACCGCCCGGGGAAGACCATCAGGTGATCGGTCGCGATGGACCCGGTGACGATCAGCCTCATCTGGCTGTCACCAGGGTGGCCGCGTTGCGCAAGGCCTCCGCCTTGTCCGTGTGCTCCCAGGTGAAGTCCGGTTCGTTGCGGCCGAAATGCCCGTAGGCCGCGGTCTGGCCGTAGATGGGGCGGTGCAGGTTGAGGTATTGGCGAAACGCGGCCGGCCGCAGGTCGAAGTGCTCGTTGATCAGCTCGAGGATCCGCGCCCTCGGCACGCGCTCGGTCCCGAACGTCTCGACCAGCAGGGACAGCGGGCGCGCGACGCCGATCGCGTACGCGACCTGCACCTCGACGCGGTCGGCGAGGCCGGCCGCCACGACGTTCTTCGCGACGTACCGGGCGGCGTACGCCGCCGACCGGTCGACCTTGGAGGGATCCTTGCCGGAGAACGCGCCGCCGCCGTGCCTGGCGAAGCCCCCGTACGTGTCGACGATGATCTTGCGGCCGGTCAGGCCGGCGTCTCCCACCGGGCCGCCGACGACGAACCGGCCGGTCGGGTTCACGTAGAAGTTCCGCCGTAGCGCCTCGGCGTCGTACAGCGCCGGCGGGATGGCCACCGTGACCACGTTCTCCCACAGCTCGCCGGGCAGGCGTCCCTCCGTGCCCTCCTCATGCTGGGTGGAGATCAGCACCTTCTCCACCGCCACCGGCGCGCCGTCGCGATACCGGACGGTGACCTGTGTCTTGCCGTCGGGCCGGAGGAAGGGCAGCACGCCGGATTTGCGCACATGCGCGAGCTGGCGGGCCAGCCGGTGAGCCAGCGCGATCGGCATGGGCATGAGCTCCGGCGTCTCGTTGGTGGCGTAACCGAACATCATTCCCTGATCCCCGGCGCCCACGCGGTCGAGCTCGCTGTCGCTGAGGGACATCCGGGCCTCGTGGGCCATGTCGACGCCCTGGGAGATGTCGGGCGACTGCCGATCCAGGGCGACAAGAACGGCACAGGCGTCGCCGTCGAACCCGCAGGCCGAGGTGTAGCCGATGTCCCGGATCGTCGACCGGACGATCTCCGGGATGTCCAGGCTCGCGGACGTGGTGATCTCGCCGGCCACCAGCGCCAGTCCCGTGGTCAGCATCGTCTCGCAGGCCACCCGGGAATGGGGATCCGCGGCCAGTGCCCGGTCGAGGACGGCGTCTGATATCTGGTCGGCGACCTTGTCGGGGTGGCCTTCTGTCACGGATTCGGAGGTGAACAGGAATTCACCCTCGCCGGGGCCGAGCGTCATGGCGCAACAACTCCTCTTCTGCTGTCGGTAGCTCTTACGTTCAGTGCCTGGCGTGTCGCGACCAGCCGCTGGAAGATATGGACCACGCTCGCGACGTTGTCGCTGCCGTGCCACCCTCCCGCGTTCTGGGTCAGCGCGATCCGGGCGCCGGGCACCTGCCGGTCGCCTGCCATGCCGCGCAGCTGGGTGACCGCCTCGACGATCTGAGCCAGGCCGGTGGCGCCGATCGGATGCCCGCGGGCGAGCAGGCCTCCGCTCGTGTTGACCGGCAGCGAGCCGCCGAGGCCGGTCTTGCCGCTCCGGATCAGCGCCGCGCCGCCCCCCGGCTCGGCCAGGCCGAGCTGCTCGTAGATGACCAGCTCCGCGGAGGCGGCGGCGTCGTGGACCTCGACGCAGTCCAGATCGTCGGGTCCGAGGCCGGCCTGCTCGTAGGCGGCCGCCGCGGCCAGGCCGGTCACGCTCGCCGAGCCGTCGGCCGGCGCGGACGCCGCCGCCGACGCGAGCACCGCGACCGTGGGTCCTGACGAGCCGGCGCCGTCACCGACCAGCACCGCCGCGGCCGCGCCGTCGGAGATCGGCGAGCACATCTGCAGCGTGAACGGCCACACGATCTCCCGCGCCGCCAGGACCTGCTCGACGGTGAGCTCGCCGCCGTACTGCGCGGCCGGGTTCAGCTTCCCGTGCCGCTGGTTCTTGACTACCACCCGGGCGAGATCGGCGCGCGTCGCCCCGGTCCGTTCCAGGTAGCGCAGCGCCGCCTCGGCGTACATGTCCATCAGGAAGGACCGGCCGGCCGGCAGGTCCGCGGGCGCGGTCTCGACATCGACCGAGCCGCCGATGGCGGCGAACGAGCGGGCCTTGTCCGGGTGGGTCATCTTCTCGGCGCCGACGGCCAGCACGACGTCCTGCGCGCCGCTCGCGACGGCCTGCCAGGCGAGGTGGAATGCGGAAGAGGCCGAGGCGCAGGCGTTCTCGACGTTGAAGACCGGTATCCCGCCCAGGCCGAGCGGCCGGAGGAAGAACTGGCCGGCCAGCATCTCCTGGCCCGTCATCGATCCCGCGACCGCGTTGCCGAAGTAACAGGACTGCACGTCGTCGACCGTGCGGCCGGCATCCTTCAGCGCGGCGCTTACCGCCTCCGCGGTCAGGTCCTTCAAGGTGCGGCCCGGCTGCTTGGCGAATCTCGTCATGCCCGCGCCGGCCACGTAGACGTCGCGCATCACGCTGATCGGCGGCAGGTGATGTAGGTCCACGTGCACGGGAACGAGTCCTGGCCGGGAAACAGCTTCTCCAGGCTGTACCTGATCAGGAACAGGCGGTGGCGTATCGCCTCGGCGGACGGGGCCGCGCCCTCTACCTTCTGCGAGCCGCCGACCCAGCTGAGCACGCCATCGTGGTAGGTGCTCAGTAGCCGGTACCACTCGTCGACGCGGGCGAACACGGTCTCCTCGAAGACATGCAGCACGGTGAACCCGGCGTCCCGGAATGCCTGCAGGTACAGATCGAGCGGGCGGACGGGCACGAATACCTTCTCCCTGAGACTGGCATGCCTGGACAGCAGTGCCGTGTCATCAAGCGTCTGGCGGTATCCGGCGAACGCCGGCTCGGTGCGTACTATGTCGGCGGCGATCTCGTTGACGCTGGCGACGGTCTCGTCGATGATCCATTCCCCCGGCCTGGCGTTCGGGTTACGCATGTTGCCGGAGCAGACGAATGCCAGCCCGCCGGGACGCAGCAGCCGCGCCCACGCGGCCAGCGTCTCGTCCAGGTCGTGGTACAGGTGGATGGCATTGGTGGACGTGATCGCGTCGGCTCCCCGGTCCAGCAGGTCAGGGCCTGCCACCTCGTCGAGTGACTGCAGCCGTTTTTGTTCCCTGAGCCAGCGGAGCAGCCGGAAGGCCACCCGCTCGTCGTCGCGGAACGTCTCCAGCGCGACGCGCAGGAATTTCGGCGATGCGTCCACGTTGAGTATGCCGACCGGATAGCTGATCCGCTCAAGCAGGCGCCGGGTCAGGATTCCCGTGCCGCTGGAGTAGTCGACGAGCAGGTCGCCGGGCTTGAGGGTCGCCAGCAATTGAGCGACGGTCGGCTCGAGGTTCTTGTACCACCCGTGGCTGCCGACATCGTCGTAGTTGCGGCCGAAGTCGTCGACGGGCTGGCCCGTCCACTCCTCATCCGGGATCCGGGCGAAGGCTCCCGGCCAGGAGAATTCGTCAAGAGATGTGAGAACGGGCCTGCTGCGGACCGACGTAATGCTCATGGCGCCTCCGGATGGTTGCGGATTCCTGCATCACAATTGTTTCGCAGCACGACGTCAGCGGAACAGCCGGTGTGTGGCACAAATTGCCTGTGCCGTTACTTGTATGCCTCGCACAAGGAGCGGGTAACCGACCCGGGCGGACCCATGATCCGAGCGAGCCACGCAGATATGCGACAGTTTCCCGCAGCAGGCGAATCTCCCGGCGCAGCGAGTCGATTACCGCACTGGGATCATCTTCTTTGGACCCGGGCGGATCGCTAAGATGGCCGCAGTGCGGGCACCGGCGTGCGGTGCACCTCGTGCCATTCACATGGTCCTCACAAGCAGCTAGGCCATCGCCTCCGACGCGGCGCGGCCGTTTAATTCCATAGTGCAACCGCGGGAATCCTCGTGAGAATTGGTGCGGTGCCACGAATTAGCCGCCTCAATTCTTGTGGCGGCCGCACAACCAGGCCGATCCGCCGGGCACGAGATGGCCGGGCGGACTCAGGCGCAGGTCCGGGGGGTAGACGGTATACTGGTCCTGGGTCTCCTAGGAAAGCGATGATGACGCGTGGCGATGACCGACCGGCCGACGGCGGGGAACCAATCCCGGGCTGAGGGACAGGACACCGGGCGCGAACGTGTGAGCCGGGCCGCGTACGAGCTGTTCAGCCGTGAAGGTATCCGGGCGGTCGGGGTGGACGCCGTCATCGCCAGGGCCGGCACCGCGAAGATGACCCTCTACCGCAATTTCCCGTCGAAGGATGACCTGATTATCGAATTCCTTCGCCGCCGTGAGCAGCTCTGGACACGCGATTGGCTAGAAGCCGAAAGCACCCGGCGCGGCCAGACGGCCCGCGAGCAGTTGCTGGCGATATTCGACGTGTTCTCTGAGTGGTTCAGCCAGCCGGACTTCGAGGGCTGCTCATTCCTCACGACCATGGTCGAGATCAATGACCGTGGGCATCCTGTCCACCAGGCGGCCGTCGGGCACCTGGCGAATATCCGAGCCTATATCAAAGAGCTGGCCGCGGCGGCCGGCATCAGCGACACCGATTCATTCGCGCGGAAGTGGCATATCCTCATGAAGGGTGCCATCATGGCGGCTCACGAAGGAGACACGGAAGCTGCCGCCCGCGCCAGGGAGCTCGGTGAGCTCCTGCTCAAAGAGCACGCCTGCTTACCCGGCAGCACGCGGCGAAGCCGGCGGCAGGGCACCCGGACCTTGCGGCGCGGGCACCCGGCCGCCGCGCCTGGTCAGCTAATGCCGAGCTTCTCCGCCGCCAGCCTCGTCCCCTCGACCCGGTTGGTGATCTTCTGCCACGCGGTCTGGCGGGCGAAGTCCGGCGAGCCGTGGCTGGGCTTCTCGTCGATGCTGAACGGGGAGAACCCGCAGTCGTCGGTGGAGCCGAGCTGCTCCTTCGGGATGAAGCTGGCCGCCCGGATCAGCGCGTCCCTGACCTCCTGCGGGCTTTCCACCCGCGGGTTCAGCGGGTTGATCACCCCGACGTAGGCGGTCTGGGCCACGCCGCCGGCGTCGTCGCGGAGGTTCTCGCCGATCAGCTGGTAGACCGGGTCCTTGTCCCGCTCGCTGGCCAGCTG